>NZ_JAUPTE010000016.1:0-101277 GCF_036701705.1 Microcoleus sp. w1-18aA5
ATTAATAATGCCATATATGACTCCTTTATCACCTACCGAAACTGGTCTAAACTAACTATGTTATTCTACCACAAATACAGTCTGTCTACTTACGCCGAGCTGTACTAGGTATTTTCGTTGCCAGGTTTGCCTGGTAATGAAAACCCGGAGGCTCTGCCTTCAAACTCTTGTCTCATTTTAATGGAGGCAAAGCCTCCCGATATCTGTCCCCAGGCTCTGCCGGGCTACGAGCAAAATGTAGCGCCCAATCTCAACTGGAAACCATCTAAGCAGAAATAGGTACTGGTTCAGCACCAATATAGCTCGTAACTGCGATCGGGGGAGAAGTCGGCTTAGCAATCAAATAACCTTGAACCAAAGTTGCTCCCCGTTCTCGCACCCACTCAAACTCCTCCAAAGTTTCTACACCTTCAGCAACAGTTTTAATTTCTAATTGAGCGGCAATTTCTAACATCTTTTCGGTAATGAGTGCCTTATAATAATCTTGATGGACGTTGCGAATTAATTGCATATCCAACTTAATAAAATCTGGACGCAGTTGGTGCATCAAATTTAAATTAGAAGAACCGCTGCCAAAATCGTCCAGGGCGATTAAAAATCCTGCCTCTCGGTAAAATCTCAGAATATTAATCAAGTGATCGATATCAGGAGGGTGCTGAGATTCCGCTACTTCAAAAACAATATTGCTGTGAGGAATTCCCGCTTCATCAATAGCCTGTACAGTTCTTCGCAGGCACGTAGCGGGATCGTAAACTGAAGTCGGAGAAAAATTAATAAAAAGTAGTTCTTTGATATCGTAAACATGGGCTTCGCGGATAGCGCGAGTCCGAGCTAAAACATCTAGTTGAAAAATCAGACCGGCTGATTCTGCTTGGGCAAAAATCCGACCCGGATAAATTAAGTTTCCTTGCTCGTCAATTCCTCGGAGTAGGGCTTCATGGGCAAAAATTTTAGAAGTATCTGAGGTATAAACAATGGGCTGAAAATGTGTAGTAATGCGTTCTTCCCACAACAAATCTAACAGCCAGTCCGACTGGCTGAAGTTAATAAAAGAGCATAAGGAAGTGCTGCGATAAAAATCGCTAAGTTGTGGCTTTTGAACTTCGCGCATCCACAAAACTTTTGTTTCTTTCAACTCTTGAGTTGTCAGTACAGATGATGCTAGGGCGCTAAACTTTTCTTTGGCAATTCCCTCAAGCATAACGTACAAACACTTGCTTTCTTCTAACAGCCGGAATTCAAGTTCAGTCTTGGTTAATGCAGAAATAACCTTTTTGAGCGTGTGCGATACTGGAAACCACAGGTATAGACCTCCGCTGCCCTCTATTTTTGCGGGTACTGTTTCGCAGCGAGAGCAGGAGCCGAAGGCTTTGCCACTTATTTGCATTGGAATATCCTCCGGTTTTTAGGTTAATTTTAGGCAGGCTAACTACTCTGTTATATTATAAGCTCATTCAGCTATTAATTCATCTATCTCAAGATGTAAATCTTAATGAACTTGTATTTAAGAATTATTGCAGTATTTATACTTGTCTCCGGTTTCAAACCTTGGTCAAAGTTCTCAGCATCGAGCAAGTAGGTGTGATTAAACACAGTCCCCAATCATCACAGACTGAGAAGGCGAAGACTTGTAGACTTGTTCTCTACTCTCTACTGCCGATCTGATTGTTTACGTTTTATTCTATAGTTCGCTCTGCCAAAACAGTCGCTACAGCTAATTGTTTAGCAAAGGGGAATTCAAACGCCCGTGAAGCGCAGCTATCCCGTAGAGAATCGCCCGATCGACTAATTTATGCGTACCAGAAATCTACACACCCGGACGATCGCCCAAAACAAACTCACTTGCTGGGGCATATCCACTTTAATTTTATAATCGGGATGACAGGATTTGAACCTGCGACCCCCTCGTCCCGAACGAGGTGCGCTACCAAGCTGCGCTACATCCCGAAATTAGTCACTAGATTTTAAGCTTATCACATTCAAGTAAAAATTTAGCAACCTCGTATATAATTATTTGTAAAACACTACTCAGGCGGAGACAGACGTGACAGTTAAGCCCCAGTGGTTGCGAGTTAAAGCCCCTCAGTGGGAGCGCGTCGGCAACGTCAAAGAAATTTTGCGGGATTTATCCCTGAATACGGTTTGCGAGGAGGCGTCGTGTCCGAACATCGGCGAATGCTTCAACGCAGGTACTGCGACATTTTTGATTATGGGCCCGGCTTGTACCCGCGCCTGTCCTTACTGCGACATCGATTTTGAGAAAAAGCCCCAACCTTTAGATCCCACAGAACCCCAAAGATTGGCCCAAGCAGTGCAGCGGCTCAAACTTAATCACGTCGTGATTACCTCTGTCAACCGGGACGATTTGCCGGATGGGGGCGCGTCTCAGTTTGTCGAGTGCATTCAAGCGGTGCGCTCGGCGATGCCCAATACAACTATAGAAGTTTTGATTCCCGACTTGTGTGGCAACTGGCAAGCTTTAGAAATCATTCTCGGAGCCCGACCAGAGGTACTCAACCACAATACCGAAACCGTAAAGCGACTTTACCGCAAGGTGCGGCCACAAGGAAAGTACGATCGCACCTTGGAACTATTGCAGCGAAGCCGCGAACTCGCACCTGGGGTTTACACCAAATCCGGCATCATGGTGGGACTCGGAGAAACAGACGCCGAAATTCGGGAGGCGATGCAGGACTTACGGGCTGTCGGCTGCGATATTTTAACAGTTGGACAGTACCTGCAACCGACTCAAAAGCACTTGAACGTAGAAAACTTTGTGCCTCCAGAACAGTTTGATGCTTGGAGAAAGTTTGGCGAAGCTTTGGGATTCTTGCAAGTTGTTGCTTCTCCCTTAACTCGCAGTTCCTATCACGCCGAACAGGTAAGGGAACTGATGAAACTTTACCCACGCTAGCAATTTTAATTTGAGTTGACTCGCGCCCGTTAGCGAAGCCCTCGAAGAGGATCGCACCATTCTCACTAAAACCAGATCAACCGGGTAACAGCCAGGAAAAACTTGCGCTTGATATGTAGGTCCTAGGCAAAAAACCCGGTTGTAGATGCTGGTGTTCTGGGCGTGATGTTAAGCGGGAAGCAGCAGCCAACACCAAAACAATTATCGGTCGATCGTCGTCTCCAAGTCGCGACTTACGCAAAAGAGATCCAGAAACCGGGTTTCTTCATCAAACTTCTAGGTTTTAATCAAGAAATTTGAGGAAGAAACCCGGTTTTTGCGTCAGCCAATAACTCGGTACAGAAGCCTCTAGCAACTCTGAAACCCATATTCTATAATGGATTAAACTTCTGCGCTCACTGTCGCGTATTTAATCAACAGCGCCGAGTTATATAAAGTTTTATTAAAAAAATGGCTAATTTTCCGAAGTGATCGGGAACCAGGTTATCGGTGATGAAGATTAACTTAACTTCTGACTAACGTCACTTGTTTCTAGCTAGTCACTATCTATACTAGCTACATAAACAAAGAAGTACAACACACTTTTCGGGCCTTCAACCTGTTACATCAGAAAGTTCTTAGCGTTTTCCAGAATCTTGGTAAAACAAGTGGGACAGCAAAAGTTCGATCGAACAACAGCAGAAAAGTCAGAGAAGTTACTAAAGAAACACAAAGCGGTGATGCTTCGTCTTAACCAAATGGGCATCTTAATTATAAATAACCGCTAAGCGTAGCATCTTTTCACCGGAGCCACTGAGAAAATCACTATGCCAGCCACCTCTTTTTACGCTGAAGCTGAATTCGACGAACAACTGCGAGTCAATCCCTTGCAAGGTGATGTGTTGGATGAAGATGCTGAAGAAGCTGGAGACGAACTGCTCGACCAAGACCCAGCAGAGACAGAAGATGCAGACCCAGCAGCCAAATTGCAAAAAAATGCCAACCGTCGCACTACAGATTTAGTGCGCCTGTACCTCCAAGAAATAGGTCGGGTTCGTCTCTTGGGTAGAGACGAAGAAGTCTCGGAAGCTCAAAAAGTTCAGCGCTATATCAAATTGCTGGAATTACGCAACACCGTCGCCTCGCAGGAAGAAGGGCTAATTGGGCGCTTCGTGCATTTAATAGAAGTGCGCGATCGCTTGTCCGCACAGTTGGGACACAAACCTTCCTTGGAACGCTGGGCCTTAACTGCCGGCGTCGGTGACGTGCCAGAACTAAAGCGAATTATGGCAGAAGGCAAGCGCCAGTGGGCCGAGTTAGCAGAAATGACGGTAGAGGCGATCGAAAGAATTCAAGCTGAAGGCGTCGAAGCTAAAGACCACATGATTAAGGCGAACCTGCGCCTGGTGGTTTCGGTGGCGAAAAAATATCAAAATCGCGGTTTAGAATTGCTCGACTTAATACAAGAAGGTACTCTCGGATTGGAGCGAGCTGTAGAAAAGTTTGACCCGACGCGGGGCTATCGGTTTAGCACCTATGCCTACTGGTGGATTCGGCAGGGAATTACGCGGGCTATCGCCACTCAAAGCCGCACAATTCGCCTCCCCGTCCACATCACCGAAAAACTTAACAAAATCAAAAAAGCCCAGCGCAAAATTTCTCAAGAAAAAGGTCGGACAGCTACGATCGAAGACATCGCTGTCGAGTTGGACATGACGGCGCCCCAAGTCCGAGAAGTTTTGCTGCGAGTCCCCCGTTCTGTTTCTTTGGAAACTAAAGTGGGCAACGAAAAAGATACAGAGTTGGGCGACTTGCTCGAAACCGACAGCATCTCCCCAGAAGAAATGCTGATGCGAGAAGCTCTGCACCGCGACTTGCAGCAACTGCTGGCAGATTTGACCAGCCGCGAGCGAGATGTAATTCTGATGCGCTTTGGTTTGGGTGACGGACACCCCTATTCGCTGGCAGAAATCGGTCGTGCCCTCGACTTGTCCCGCGAGCGCGTCCGCCAAATTGAAGCCAAAGCTTTGCAAAAACTCCGCCAACCTAAGCGTCGCAACCGCGTCCGCGACTATCTGGAGTCTCTAACTTAAATTGGGCAGGTCAGTCAGCGCGATTAATCAGGGAGCAAGGCATTTGGCACTTGTGCAGAAGGCATGAGGCATTCGGCAGAAGTAACCATATTTACTTCTAAACAACTTCTCTGTCCTCTGCAGCAAGTCAATCGATTTTAGATTTTAGATTTTAGATTTTAGATTTTAGATTTTAGATTTTAGATTTTAGATTTTAGAATTGAAGCATTGACCCCACGCATAAATTCGGGGGGCAAGTTTCATCGGATACAGGTTTTTTATTTCTGGGTTCTGAGTCTGCGCGTTAGAATCGATCCGGGGGCTTGTATCCTGGATGCTTTCAGTCAATCGATTTTAGATTTTAGATTTTAGATTTTAGATTTTAGAATTGAAGCATTGACCCAACGCATAAATTCAGGGGGCAAGTTTCATCGGATACAGGTTTTTTATTTCTGGGTCCTGAGTCTGCTTTCGGAATGAATCCGGGGGCTTGTATCCTGGATGCTTTCAGTCAATCGATTTTAGATTTTAGAATTGAAGCATTGACCCAACGCATAAATTCAGGGGGCAAGTTTCATCGGATACAGGTTTTTTATTTCTGGGTCCTGAGTCTGCTTTCGGAATGAATCCGGGGGCTTGTATCCTGGATGCTTTCAGTCATAAAGCTTGTTAAAAGTCAAAAAATATCAAAAACCAAATTTTTTCCTCAATCTTTTTTCAATAAGCTGCGATATTTGCAAAATATCTCGATCGTTGTGTAATATTGTCAATAGGCAGACTTTCTTGAGAGGGTCACTATGGCACTTTATACCGCGTCCTCATTCAAATCCGAACTCAATGACAAAGGCTGGCGGATGACTCCCCAACGGGAAACCATCTTGCACGTGTTCCAGAACCTCCCCAAAGGCAATCACCTGAGTGCGGAGGATTTGTACACTTTGTTAAAAAATCGCGGCGAAAACATTAGCTTGTCCACCATTTACCGAACTTTAAAGTTAATGGCAAGGATGAGCCTCCTCCGCGAACTCGAACTAGCAGAAGGTCACAAACACTATGAAATAAACCAGCCTTACCCGCATCACCACCACCACCTAGTCTGCGTTCAGTGCAACAGAACGATCGAATTTAACAACGATTCGATTTTGAAAATTGGCATGAAGCAAGCTGAAAAGTCTGGGTTGCACCTGCTAGACTGCCAGCTAACCATTCATACGGTGTGCCACGAAGCTTTGCGGATGGGATGGCCGTCTTTGGTTTCTAGCAATTGGTCTTGTCCGAGGTCGATCGCCCAGAACGGCAACAGCGCCCCGGATTCAATCGAGTGAAAGTACACTATTTTCGCATTTTAAGTACGGCTTGTTACAACTTTTAACAAAAATTGGTAGCCCAAGTGCGATCACAGTTACGCGGAAACCGGGTTTCTTCAGAAAAATACATCATTTCAGGAAGGAGTCGGAAACGAGAAACCCGATTTCTTTGATGTAGCGTCCGCAAGCCTGGGGCTAAAAAGTTTGGCTCAACAAATCGTCGCTGCTGACCCCGTAACTGCGCTGAGCTCGATCGAGGGCGTCTCTCGTCCCAGTATCCAAAACTCCGCTGATCGAGCCTGTGTAAAAGCCGAGGTCTTGCAGCCGCCTTTGTAATTGCTGAATGCTCGATCGAGAGTTGAAACTGCTGCTAATTGGAACAGCACGAACAGCTACCCGGCCAGCTAATGCGTTTTGGAGCGCAGCCAAAGTCGCCGGAGTGGCAATACCCGTCGCCGGTGACAAATTGCGTTCCTGCTGAAACGAAAGCACCGCAAACTCGGTTTCGCCTCCAAATACTCCGTTCACCGGGCCGGGGTTTTTGCCCAGACTTCTGAGTGCAGACTGAAGCTGTCGGACAGCAGGCCCAGTATCGCCCCGTCGCAGACCAGCAGCGATTTGCGGTACAGGCGCTGCTGCCTGCCTGTTGCCTTGCTGCAAAGCCGATCGAGTGCTGCGATCGACCCTTCCAGTCCCGAACAGCCCGCTATCTCTCTGAAAGCGGATCAAAGCTGCTTGAGTTGGTCGATCGAACCAACCGTGAATCTGGCTCCTGTAATAACCCAATTCTTGCAGCCGCCGCTGCACAAATTCTACTTCTCGGCCTCTGTCGCCCAACTCCAGAAAATCTCCGGCATTACTCTGTTGGTCATCTTCCTCAGTCCATGAGGTAATTTCAGCTTGCCTCATCTGGGAATCGATAGCAGTCAAAGTAGCAGTGTCAGCGCAGCCGTCAGAAACCAGATTGTAATCTTGCTGAAAACGAGTCACAGCGTAGAGAGTGCGTTCCCGAAACTTACCGTCAACGCCACCTTCAAAATAGCCCAAAGCTTTTAATTGTCGCTGGATCAAGTCTACCGTCGCTCCTCGGTCTCCGAACCGCAGCCCCTTGCAACCGCCATTTCCCGAAATATTCTCTGGAAGCGTAACGGGGGGAATCGGTCTGGTGGAACCAAACAGCAAAGCTAAAGTTTGCCTGTCAGCAACTCCAGTCACCCGCAGTCGATTAATTCGCTGGAAGTATCTCACCGCATGAAGAGTCACTTCCCGAAAACTCCCTGTGGGATGCGCGTTGAAGTAGCCTAGCTGCTTCAACCTGCGTTGGAGAGCAGAAACACCTGCACCCGCGTCTCCAAAACGCAGCTCCCGATAATTTGTATAAATAGTATTAAAAGGCCGATCGTCATCCCCGGCAAAACTGTTGAGTGCTATCACAGTAGCTCGATCGGGCCTGCCAGTCAGCGACAGTTGATAGTCTCGCTGAAAGTTAGTCAGCGCTTGTTTTGTAACCGGGCCGAGTTGACCTGTCGATGATCTGGGAAAATAACCGAGTTCCCGCAACCTGTCTTGAATCGCTCGCACATTGGGATATCCCGGATCTATTTGAGCAAAAGCCGCACCGGCTGCACTCAAAACCGAGAGCATCAAAGCCAGAGACAACAAACGGACGTAAGTCTGACTCGATAGGTTTTGCCACTTGGGCTGATCAAAAATTTTCGACTCTGTGGGTGCTTCGCAAACAAGAGCAAGTTCGAGGTAAGCAAGAGATTCCATAATTTTTTAGTGTGAAATTGTGGGTGGGTTGTGTGAGCAAACTGCCAAAAATGATTTTTGGCACGCTTGGCTTGGATTCTATCAACGCTAAGTTCTACCTGGAAAGCGCGAAGCACCCGTTTTTCTAAAAAATTTACCGTCAAAAATAATTACAGGTAACAACTAAGATAGCATCGCTGCTTCTAGAGGCGCGAGACTCAGCAAAAAAGTTTGCAGGCATAGTCTTAGCCTTTAAGGCCAAAAAAGAATAAGTTCTGGGGTAGTGCTGGCTAATATTTTATCTGGCTGCAGCAGAAATTACCACAAGACTTGGGCGCAGGTTGTCATCACCTTAATTTGTTGTCGGGTAAAGAGCCTGAAATCGCAGGTTTTTTGTTAAGAAACGCGGCTTTTTTATGTGGCGAGTGCATCTGGGAAAGTACCGCTGATTAACCAAAAAACTAGCTACTAAAAATCCCCACTTTTGCTAATTGCAAATAGGGCGGGGATTTTTTGATAAGTTGACTTTGTATTAAAAAATCGACGATCGCTTAAATTAAGCCGAACCGATCGCAAATTACAGCTACTCCCGCTGCAAAAATAGTAATTGCGATGGCTACTAGCGGGTTTTGGCCTCTGCTCACCGCAAAAGAGGTAACGACCCCAGCTCCCAAAGCCGCAGTAACAGCAGCAGTCGCCAAATCTCGATCGGGACGTTTGTCGTACATATTTTTTATTGTTGGTAGCTGTTAAGCTGAAAACTTACATCTTGTAATCCAAGCTACCACTCTTGCCCCTGTGGCGGTGACAACCGCCTGGGTTTTGCAACTAACCTTAAAATTTTGCTAATTTTCTTAACATACTCTCCTGAATAACATAAGTTGGGATTATGTATTTTCGAGTTTTTCTGTTGAGTTTTAGCTTTGGAAACCTTTTGTCTGATGGGCTTTTATGTCAAATTCAGGATTTTGCAGTGGCGATCGCACCCACAATCTGTGCGCCTTAAACAGCAATCCCCAATATCGTAAATAAATTTAACTTGACTTTTTGTAAAAAATATGTGCCTTGCCATTTGAAGCAAAAGACAGAAAAAAACCCGACCTTGGTGAAGAATCCGCACACTGCGATTGCTTCGCTGCCCTCACAATCACAAGAGTATATTTTTTGTCTAATTTTTATTCGTCCTCAACTTTTTCAGTATTGCCACCTTTGACCCAACCTTCGCGATTGCCATCCTCAATCCGAATTCGCTGCCACTCTTTGTCGGGCGACTCTTCCAAAACTACGACTCTTTCCTTGTAACCAACACCGCCAATGCGGTTCGAGTCTCGGCTACCAGTATCCCGGAGAATTAAGCCGATCGGCTGAGTCACCATCGCGCGGTAAGCTCCCGGTTCCAGGGGTTTGGGAGACGGGGCATCGCTAGATGTAGAAACAGGGCTAGCCTGGGCTGTTGACTTCGGCGCAGCGCCCGCAACCTGAGCTGGTGTTTTGTCGTTGGAAAAAATTGGTTTTTCGGGCAAAGTAGTTAGCTTAGCGGCAAAGTAAAGTGCAGCAGCCACGCTAGCACCTGCCATCAGGACGATCGCTAGCAGAAAACCTACTAAAAATTTGAAAACGCTATATACACTGTTCATAAAACCGCAAATGAAGGAAGAAGGAAGAAGGAAGAGGGAAGAAGGAAGAGGGAAGAGGGAAGAGGGAAGAGGGAAGAGGGAAGAAGGAAGAGGGAAGAAGGAAGAGGAAAGAGGGAAGAAGGTTGACTGTTGAGTGTTGACTGCTGAATGTTGAGTAAAATCTGGTAACTGCCAACTGACAACTGGCTACTAACTACTGACTACTGACTTCAAAAGCTTAACCTTGAATCCGGCGGCTCAAACTGCCGTATCTAGAAGCAAGGCGAGCTTTTCCAGCAGCGGCCCAATCTTGGAGAAACTGGATTTGTTCTTGAGCCGTTCTGGCTAAGGGCACCATCTGACTAGCTGATTCTAAAATATCATCTGTCGTAAAGTCTCGATTTTGGCTAAACCCAATGTGCATTGCTTCAATCAAAGTTTGCTCGATTTCGGCCCCTGAAAAATCGGGAGTTTCGTAAGCCAAGCGTTCTAAATCGTAATTTTTGATGCTGTGCGATCGCAACCGCAACAAATGTACCTCAAAAATCGCCCGCCGTTCCTCCTGGCTGGGCAAACCCACAAAAAATATTTCGTCAAACCTGCCTTTTCTCAGCATTTCTGGCGGCAAAGACTGGATGTTATTGGCTGTTGCTACCACAAACACCGGCGAAGTTTTTTCTGCTAACCAAGTAATAAATGTCCCGAACACCCGGCTAGTTGTGCCGGAATCCCCTTTACCGTCTAATCCCGCAAAAGCTTTGTCAATCTCGTCAATCCACAGCACGCAGGGGGCCAAAGCTTCGGCTAGCTGAATCATTTGCCTGGTGCGGGATTCCGATTCTCCTACTAATCCGGCAAACAAACGCCCGACATCCAAGCGTAGTAAAGGCAAATGCCAGTGGTGGGCGATCGCCTTTGCTGTTAAGGATTTTCCGGTTCCTTGAATTCCGACTAACAACAAACCTCTGGGATGCGGCAAACCGTATTGGCGGGCTCGATCGGAAAAAGCACCGCCGCGTCGCAGCAGCCATTCTTTGAGATTGTCCAAACCACCGATATCCGATATATTTTCGCGGGCTGGGTAAAAATCCAGAATTTGAGTTTGGCGAATTGTTTGGCGCTTTTCTTCTAAAATCAGTTCCGCGTCGTCGGGGTGGAGTTCGCCTCTGGTTGCGATCGCCTTGGCCAAAACTCGACGGATTCGTTCGAGCGACAGTCCTTGACAGGAGCGCACTGTTTCGTCCAGCAAACGCCCTTCAATGGCTTGTCCGGTTGCCCCTAACAGCCTTTCTACCTCAATTTTAATTTCCCCCGCCGCAGGCAGGGGGAACTCCAAAACAGTCATCACTTCGCTGAGGTCTTCCGGGATCGAAATTAGAGGAGATACAATGACAATATTTTTGGGTACAGATTTGAGGAGTCTCGCCAAATTCCGCAGCTTGCGGGAAATCGAGACATCTTCCAAAAACCGCTGAAAGTCGCGCAGAATAAAAATTGCCGGCGCGGTGGCTGGCAATTTTTCGAGAAATTCCAAAGCTTGTAGCGGGTTGCGCTTGCCAAAACCGGCATCGTTGGGATTGCCTTGGTAGCCATCAACAAAATCCCAGATGTAGACAGCGCGAGAACCCTGTTTTTTGGCGCATTGGGCGATCGCCGATTCTACGCGCTCTTCTTCCCGTGTGGGAATGTAAATTAGGGGGTAGCGCGATCGCAGCAGCAGTTCAAACTCGTCGCTAAAAATAGTCATTAGTCAGTTGTCAGTGGTTATTAGTCATTGGTTATTAGTCATTAGTCCTTAGTCCTTAGTTATTGGTTATTAGATGTTAGTCGATGTGATTTTTTTTTGCAGTCCTTATTCAACAGTTATTAGTTCTTAGCTACTGACTGCTGACTACTGACTAATGACTAATGACTAATGACTAATGACTAATGACTGTTGACTATTGACTAAGGCAATTGCCGTTTAAGTGCTTCCAGAGACGCCCAGCGACTGTCTGAGACTGTTTCGGTGCTTTCTGTATTTGCATCATCAGTTAAAGAAATTCCCGGACATTCAATATCGCATATCTGTTTGTGCGGCAGTTCCAAACACATTTGCTCGTACACCCAATCGCCCGGAGAGAAATAGCCACCTGGGGACAAATTTTCCACCAAATCTTCTAAAGCAACTTCTATTTCTGCTGAACTGGAATCTGTTTGATTTGCTGTTTCTTCGAGCCAGATTAGTTCCGATGAGTTGAGTGCCAAACGATGATTGTATTGTTTCAAGCATCTGTGGCAGGTGAGAGTAACTATTGTTTCTGCTTTCGCCTTCACCTCAAGATAATTCCCTTGGTGAGTCACTTGCAGTCGTCCTCGCACCGGAGTAAGAGTTTCTAAATCGGGGATAAATTCTTCAAAATCAATGACCTCTTTCCGCTCACTTTTTGTGAGTAGATGAGGGATATAAATTGTCTCCATAATCTTTTGCCTTCCTACTTCTTGAATTCAAAGGTCAAAAGGAATAGTTAATTTTTAACTTCTTCCTTCTTCCTTCTTCCTTCTTCCCTCTTTAGCGTCAGCGCAGGCGCACTACCAAACGCCGATCGGGTTCTTGTCCTTGACTGTAAGTTTCTATGTCCTCACATTCGCTCAAAAAGCTGTGGACTTGACGGCGTTCTGCCGAAGACAGCGATTTTATTTCAACTTCAACTCCCGTCGATCGGGCTTGATCTGCTGCGTACTCTGCCATCGATCGCAATTCCTCTTGGCGGCGGATGCGATAGCCATTTAGTTCAACTGTATAAGGAATTGACTCCTCTACTTCCTGACCTATATTCTGAACCGTGTTACAGAGGTACTGAATGGCATCTATTACATTACCGTTTGGCCCGACTAAGATTGCAACTTGTTCTGGAGTCAAATTGCTTTCATCTATTGTCATCCAATAGCAATCTTTTTGTTGTTCGCATACCACTTTTGAAGGAATTGCGGACAGTTGTAGCAATTCTTCTAACCATGCCTGTCCGCGCTGCATTTGAGAGTCTTTCATTGTTGTTAAAATCAAGCCTTTTTCTTAGAACGCTTGGGCTCAAAGGGAAGTGCATCTAATCCTTGTTCTTTTTGGGTTTTCGCCTCTGCTTCGTCCACTATTTTTTGGAGGTTTTCGGGCAGTGGTTCTCGCGACAAAATAAACGATTGAACTGTTTGGAAGATGTTAGCAATCAGCATATACATCAACACCCCGGCGGGCAGCGGGAAGAACAAAAACATCCCTGAAAATATGACTGGCGTCAGTTTGTTAACTGTAGCCTGTTGGGGGTTGTCGTTTGGTCCTTGTGCTTGTCCTGAAAGAGTTTGGTTGATGTACAAACTGATGCCGAAGCCCAGGATCATTACCAAAATATCCCAGTGGATTGTACCGTCTGAGTCGATCGCGCCAACGCGGCCTAGAGCTTCAATAAACAGGAATCCTTTGTTACTAGCCAATCCGGGGATTGTGCCTTGAACTGTAGCTTCACCGGGCGCTAATGCCGTGATGTTGCCCTGTTCATCTACCTTTATCAGATCTTCGCCTTTGATGACTTTCCAGCCGGGTTCAAAATCGATTTCGCTCTTATTTTCTGCCGCTAAAACTTTGAGAGGTTTGCCCTCTGGGGTTTGAAAATTAATCTTGGTTGTGTCGCCGACTGCGAGTTTGTCGCCGCCTGGAATTACGCCCACAACAGGAGCATGAAAAGTACCTGTGACGTAAATATTTTGGGGCGGTGTCGCAAAAGCTTGCGGTTGAACAGTTTCGATTTGTTCTTTAGGCAAAACTTGAACGTTGACGCTGTAATTTATGTCAGAAAACGGCGAACCCCTGAGCGTTGCAAACAGTGCAAACAGCACTGGCATTTGCAGCACCAAGGGGAAGCATCCTGCTAGAGGATTACCAAATTCTTTGTATACTTTGCTCATTTCCTCCTGCTGTTTGGCAGGATTGTCTTTATAGAGTTTTTGAATTTGATCTACTCGCTCTTTCATCAACGGCTGCGCTACTTTCATGCGCCGCATATTGCGAAGAGAGCCTGCGTTGAGAGGATAAAGAGCAAAGCGAATCACGAGCGTCAGTGCTACGATCGCTAAACCGTAGCTTGGCACGATCCCGTAGAAAAAATCTAGGATCGGGAGCATGAGGTTGTTGGAGAGAAACGAGATACCGAAATCCATTCGCTTTGAGTTAATTTAGGTGCTCTATGTTTGCTGTTGAGAACTATTTTTACCCGCTGAAGGCGAGCCGCCTCAATTTTTAGGGTTTTGTCTCTATCTTAGGACATGGCCCGTCGATCGACCGCCCAGTCTGCGGGTTTGTTGTAAAGAGTTTGCCAATACTCGCACTCACTTTACCCTGATTTGAGGGCGAAGCGTTTCGGTTATTTAGCTTTGGCCGCGTTTGCTTTTTGAGCGGCTATGGGCAGTTTTTCGTTAATGTAGTCATACATTGCTCGAAATTTCGGCATAGCTCTGAGTTCCAAGCGGCTGCCATTTTTCATGGTGAGCACCATGTCTCCGTAAGTCCCGAAACCGCGAGGTACTGTGACGATTTTGACTATATCTGAGTAGATAACGTCTGTCTGTTCGCCCCCCATCCAACCGCTAGTTACCGACACTCGGCGGCTCGTGATCCGATAGCGCAGCCACAGAGCCCGGACAATTGCTCCTACTGCTAGGGGGATTCCCACCACAGTCAACCCCAGGAGTAAATTCAGGATCAAGTCTCCCGGCGCGGGGCCGCCTTCATAATATACTTCCTCTCGAATTCCCATCTAGTACCTCGGCTTCTACCAACAACTGCTCTAATTCTTGCAGAATTTCTGCATAATTGCACTCTTGTGCGATCGGACGCACGACAATTACTAAATCCCACCCGAATTTTAATCGGGGCAATAGCTGTCGCAAAGCTGCCCGAATCTGACGCTTAATCCGGTTGCGGACTACAGCGCGTTTGCTGACTTTCAGGCTGATGGAAATGCCTGTGCGAGTGGGCTGCAAGGATTTTTCGTCTGTCGGTTTCGCAAATTCGGCGCTTTTTGGTTTACGCAGAGCTCTTAAACTGAAATGGGCCGAGTTGCGGCGCATTCCCTTGCGGTAGACGGCGCTGAAGTCTTTTCGGTGCTTAAGTCGGTTTGTCTCGGGCAACATGGCGTAGGGCGATCGTGGAGGCCTCTCAACCTTGATGCAGTGCTAGACTGCGAGGCGGTGGCGACCTTTGCTGCGGCGAGCTTTGATTACCAATCGACCAGTTGCGGTACGCATTCTGGCGCGAAAACCGGATGTTCTTTTTCTTTTGCGGCTGGTTCCGTGCAGGGTTTGCTGTGTCATTTTGATTTCTCCCGGCTTGTTACTTTACTTTTGATTAATATTCACAATCTTCTAGTGTACCATAGAGAGGTTTTCTTGGCAATAATGTTTTTATGATTTGAATTGAGACTAAGAGTGAAGTTGCGATCGCAGCCTTGAATGATTGGTAAAGGCTAGAATCCCGCAGGCTTTAAGTGCGGTGGCGTTCTGAAGCGCTGACATCTATTGAAAGCCTTGCTAAAAGAATTAATTGGATGTTTGAAAAACAATGCGTTAAAATGCCAAATATAACCAACCAGAAAAAACAGAAGAATGCCACAGTATTAACCCCTACTCCGAATCCTTTAACCCAATTAACTTATCAAGTTCTAATTGAAAAGCACGATCAAGACCTCTACAGCGCAATAGTTTGGGAGTTGCCAGAGTGCAGAAGCTCAGGATCTACTAAAGAAGAAGCTTTAAAAATTTTGCACCGATTGTTGACCGAGCGTCTAAAAAAAGTCAAAATAGTCTCTCTGACAGTAGACATTCCCCAAACTGAAAATCTTTTAATGAAGTGGGCAGGAGCTTTTAAAAACGATCCGCAATTTGATGAGATGCTAGAAGATATGGCAGAAATGCGCCGCGACAGGAATGCACAAATGGCAGAATATTACGATCGACTCGATGAAGCCGAAGCCACCAATAAAATTGAGGTGGAGGAAACTGCTAAGTGACTTTGTGGATATTTGATACAGACCATGCCACACTTTTTGGGCAGGGTAATCTACAAATAGTGCAGCGTGTCAGTGAAGTTAATCCAAAAGATATTGCTATTACGATCGTTACATTTGAAGAGCAAATGTATGGACGACTTAACCGTATCAGACGAGCGACATCAGGGGATGAAATAATATCAGCTTATGCAAGTCTGCGAAAAACCCTTAACTATCTGACCGATTTTGAGTTGCTTGACTTCGATCTAGATGCTGAAAATTATAGATAATTTTGGCGGCAAAAAATCCGCGTTGGCACGCAAGATTTACGGATAGCCGCGATCGCACTTGCAAAAAGCGGTATTCTACTTACCCCGAATCGTCGAGATTTTGAAAGAATCCCTGGATTGAGGTTTGAAGACTGGTCAGTGCAATGATTGGGATGTGCGATCGAGCATGATCTAGTTGTGGAAAAAAGTTCGATGGAGTTCACCATGATTCGACCAATCACACCCAATGACAACGCCGCGCCGATCGCCCTGGCCGACGCCACCGCCTGTTCGAGCCGAACCAACTCGATGAAGTTGGCGAAATGCTAGCTGACTAATTCGGTGGCAACAGCGGCAGCCATCGCTTTTGGATCGCAGACGACGCCAGAGTTTCTCAGCCAAATGCGCCGCGCGTGTCTCTCTCCCGGCGGAATAGGCCTCTTTCTGCCATGCGATCGCGCCTGTCAGCGTCCCGCCTACCTCTTGCAGTTTTGTCGCCAATGCCGGAAGTCGGCAAACCGTCTTCTTGCCACAAGCCCCAAAGGGTGTAAGTCGGTTTTTTGGCGACTGCTACGCTAAAAGCGGGAATCCGCCCTCTGCCGGATCGGTTAACAATTCTTATTGTTCTTAAACTAGAAAGAGTAAATCTAGTTGCGATCTGAATTTATGTTGCTTCCAGCCGACCAACGCACCAAGTTAGACGACACCGACGACAATTTGTTCTACTCCTATCCCCGGTTTGTAACGCACGTAGACGATGGATTTATTCAGCAACTAACCGATTTATATCGGGAACGGCTGAAACCGAATACTCGGATTTTTGATATGATGAGCAGTTGGGTTTCTCACTTGCCCGACGAGATGCAATTTGCCCATGTAGAAGGGCACGGCATGAATGAAGAAGAGTTGGCAAAAAATCGCAGACTGAATCATTATTTCGTGCAGAATTTGAACGCAAATCCCAAATTGCCACTGCCGGATGCAGAGTTTGACGCGGTTGTCAACTGCGTTTCGGTACAGTATTTGCAGCACCCAGATGCGATTTTTGCCGAGATTCACCGAATTTTGAAGCCTGGTGGCATAGCAATTATGAGCTTTTCCAACCGGATGTTTTATCAAAAGGCGATCGCGGCTTGGCGGGAAGGTTCCGAGGGCGCTCGGGTCGAATTAGTTAAAGGTTACTTTGATTCTGTCAAAGGAGTGAATATACCTGGATTTAGCAAGCCGGAAGTAATTGTTCGCAAGCCTAACTTGCCGAGTTTTATGCAAATGCTGCGAATACCAAGCGGCGATCCGTTTTATGCGGTAGTTGCTTACCGCCAAAGTTAGGATTTTGGGGCAGTAAGGACTTTAGTACTTTAGGTGGAGATGGAAAACACTAAAGTCCTTACTACAAACCGATCGAAAGCTACGCTCTTTAGGTTAGGATATATTTAATATTTGTTCCTAAAATATGGAAAATAAACTTTTGCAGCGCATCACACTCGATCCAAATATCTGTCACGGAAAACCCTGTACGCGCGGTCTCCGATATCCAGTATAATTAATTATTGAATTACTTAGTTCGGGTATGAACACTAAAGAGATTATAGATGACTATGAAAATTTAGAATATAAAGATATTCTAGCTGGTTTGCTATTTGCAGCGCGACGGAATCAAGTGAAAAGCATATACTGAGTATTGTAGTTTATAAGTAATCATAAAGTAGGTTAAAACCTTGATATGAAACCATACCAGCAAATAGCGATCGACGAATGTGGCGAACCTTTAGTCCCTATTCCAGCAGAACATTTTGCATTTGAAATGCCGCACCCTTATCAAAAGTTGGGTGCACCGTATCACAACAGCAAAGCAGATTCCCCTTACTACTTGCGGCAAGGAGTTGTAAATAGTTTAATCGCCGCTCAAACCCAGCTACAGCAAAATTATCAAAATTGGAAAATTCTGATATTTGACGCTTATCGGCCGGTGGAAGTGCAGCAATTTATGGTAGATTATACTTTTAATCAAATTGCCCTAGCTCAAGGCTGCGAATTTCCGGTTTCCGAAGACAAACGCCAAGTGATTATAGAACACGTCTATCAATTTTGGGCAGTACCCAGCCTCGATCGCGCAACCCCTCCTCCTCACAGTACAGGTGCAGCTTTAGATATAACTTTAGTGGATGAAAACAATCGGCAAATTGATATGGGTTCTCCGATTGATGAAATATCAGAACGTTCTTATCCCGATTATTTTTGTAATAGCAAGGAGCCTCAAAAACAGGAATATCACCGTCGCAGGCAAATATTAAAAAATGCGATGATAGCTGCGGGTTTTCAGCAACATCCTAACGAATGGTGGCATTTTTGTCAGGGCGATCAGATGTGGGCTTGGTTGACAAATAAAAACAATAGTGGTAGTCAATTGATTGCCCGATATGGCCGCTATTAAAAGGGTACGCAATTAAATCGGAACGGGCGCACCCGCGACCTTAAGAAAAGGTTTTTTTGACCAAAAACCTCAGCTTGTAACTGCTTCGTGTGGCAATAAACCTGGTTTCTGACACTCTGTGCCTCCCGCACTATAAAAGTATGAGCAAAATAAATCATTTGTGTCAGGATACACTGCAACTATTGCCAGCGGGGTAGCGGTGGTTTAAAATCAACGAGAGCTAACAAGTGCAGGCAATATTTGCCAGCACCGCAAACCCTAAAGGATAACTCAGAGTTCACCCAATGAAAGCACTCATCCTCTCTGGCGGTAAAGGAACACGCTTGCGTCCCCTCACCTATACGGGTGCTAAGCAGTTGGTTCCTGTAGCAAATAAGCCGATACTGTGGTACGGAATTGAAGGAATTGTGGCGGCTGGGATTACTGATATTGGGATTATTATTAGTCCCGAAACCGGGGAAGAGGTGAAGACGAAAACAGGAGATGGATCTCGCTTCGGGGCGAAAATTACTTATATCTTGCAAGCAGAGCCGGCAGGACTCGCTCACGCGGTAAAAGTTGCCAGACCATTTTTGGGCGATTCTCCGTTTATTATGTATTTGGGAGATAACTTAATTCAGAATCAGTTAGATCCGTTTTTAGAGATTTTTAACAAGCAGAAACTAGACGCTCTGATTATGCTGCGTCCCGTTTCCAATCCCTCTGCTTTCGGTGTGGCAAAAGTTGATGAGAAAGGCAGAGTTTTGCAGTTAGTAGAAAAACCCAAAGTTCCGCCGTCAAATTTAGCACTGGTGGGAATTTACTTTTTTGCTCCTACTATCCACGAGGCGATCGATCAAATTCAACCTTCCCCCCGGGGCGAACTCGAAATTACCGATGCCATTCAACAGCTCATCAATCAGGAAAAACACGTAGAAGCCTGCAATTTAGAGGGTTGGTGGCTGGATACGGGGAAAAAAGATGATTTGCTGAGTGCAAACCAAATCATTTTAGATAGCTGCATCGTAGCTTCAACTGAATTAAAAGTAGATGCGAAAAGTCAAATTATCGGGCGAGTGCAAATAGGAGAAGGAACGGAAATCATTAATTCTACAGTTCGCGGGCCAGTGGTAATTGGGGAAAATTGCCGCATTGAAAATTGCTTTATCGGGCCTTACAGCAGTATTGCCGATCGCGTGACGATGATTGATGCTGATATCGAACACAGTGTAATATTGCAAGGGGCGAAAATAGTTGGCATTCACCAGCGAATTGTTGACAGCGTGATCGGGCAGCGAGCTCAACTCACCAATGCACCGGCTCGTCCAAAAGCTCTGCGGTTTATGATTGGTGATGACAGTCAAATTGAGTTATAGCAATCCTTGCAGGAGTCGTAAACTTTTTACCCCACCCCAACCCTCCCCGCGGGTTCGGGGAGGGAGTAAGAAATTCACAAATGATTTAGGATTGCTATAGCTTAAATTGAGATATTGCCAATATCGGAAGCAATAATCCTGATTTAGCAAGAGATAAATTTTCTTGTGGGGAGTAGGGGTAGGGCATCCGGCCCGCCCTTGAACAGGCAAGGTGCCTGTTCCACAATTAATTACAATTATTCACACAGCAAAGCGGCTTGTTCACAATTAGTTACAATGATTGCAACAGCGAAGATGCCTGTTCCATAATTAAGTCATAGTAAGTTATCTCAAGGAGAGGAAAGTTTGGAGTACGAAGAAATACCAACTCAACAGATAATACATAAATTGCGGCAAACTTTGGAGCCGCGAATTGGTATTGCTGAGCTGTCGCTGTTGGGAACAGAAAATAGTACGATCGCCCAAAATGAAGATGATGAAGATATCGCCCTTTTAAAGGCAGGTTTCGACATTTATAATATCCCCATTACCTCTTACCAAAGGCGACTCGGTTCCGCAGTCATCGTCGTTAGGAAAATAGTCCGAAAATTGCTCAGACCGGTACTCGAACGACAAGTAATTTACAATTTTGCTAATACGCGGGTCGTGCATACATTAAGCACACAACTGCAAAAATTGCAAGAAAATCAACAAACTATCTTTGAAAAAATTGAATCGGAATTCAGCAGCGAATATCCCGAAGTTACAGCACAGCTTGAGACTCAGCAAAGAGCAATCGCAACTTTTCAGTCTGAAATAGAGCAAATTAAAGCAGTGCAGCAGCAACATACTGCTATTTTAGAGAAGATTACCGCTCAATTACTCGATCGACAAAAATAAAGCATCAAAGATGACCCAAAATAATTTGGTCACAAGGCCCCAGATTTATTCGCGAGAGCAATGCTTTAATCAAAAATCTAAAATTATTCAATTCCTCAATCTAAAATCCCAAAGCCCAGATATAAAATCCCTCAATCATTCAATTTTTCAATCTAAAATTCTTCAATTCTTCAATTCCAAATCGAAAATCTAAAATTCTTCAATCCTTCAATTACTCAATCTAAAATCTAAAATCTAAAATCTAAAATCGAATGACTGCACTGCCCATATGTTCGTTAATTATCGTCAACTATAACGGTCTGCGCCACACGAAAGATTGCTTAAAATCTCTACAAAAACTTGCGTATCCCGAACAGCAACTAGATTTAATTGTAATTGATAATTGCTCTAAAGACGATTCCGTTAATTCCCTGCGCGAACTCTTTCCCAAAGTTCGGGTTTTTGTCAATACTGCCAACAACTTTGCGAAAGCCCTCAACCTCGGCATCAGCGAAGCAAAAGGGCAATATATCGGCTTTCTAAATAACGATGCTACCCTTGACAGTCGCTGGTTAGAGATTCTTGTAAAACGGCTAGAAACTAATAAAGAATTAGGTGCGGCTAGCGGCAAATTGTTGTTTAAAGACGGGCGAATTAACAGCGCTGGTATTCAGCAATTACCTAATTTTTATTGGCAAGATGTCGGCTTTGGCGAAAAAGATGCGGGACAGTACGATACAGAACGGGAAGTCGAAGGGCTTTGTTGGGCGGCGGTGCTTTTCCGCAGGAAATGTCTCGAAGATGTGGGGCCGATAGATGAAGATTTTGTGATGTATTTTGAGGATGTAGAGTTTGCAAAACGCTGCCACAAACGCGGTTGGAAAATGCTTTATACTCCCGCCGCTATCGCCCATCACGAATATAGAGGTTCGAGTAAAGGCAGCAAACTTACCGAGTATTTCTGCAACCGCAATCGGTTTTTGTATTTGGCAAAACATGAACCTTTGCAATTAGTCAAAGGAATTCATACTTCGGATTTTTTCACTAACAAGCAGTACGATTTGCTGTTCGAGAGTTTGTTTGTAGCGATTAAAAAGCTGCTTGATTATCAGAAACCAGAAATCATTGAAACTGTATTGCCGCAGTTGTCGGAAAAGTTGGCGGTGATTTACAGTCGCCTGAAGATCGATCGCATTTTGTCTCGATTGCAGGTGGTTCGGGGGGATCGCAAAATGTCGATCGCCATTTACGATCACGGACTGCATTTTATTGGTGGCGGCCAAAAATACGTGGCTACCCTCGCCTCGCTGCTACAAAATGAATTTGACATTACTTTTATCGCCAACAAACCAGTTGCTGTTTCCGACTTAGAATCCTGGTACGGACTCAACCTTTCAGGATGCAAAATTAAAATTATGCCCTTGGCGTTTTACGAGAAACGCGGAATGCAGTGCATCGATTCCAGCATCATCGTGGAAGATATGGAAAATCCCTTTGATGAAATTGCCAGAGAAAGCAAAAACTACGATATTTTTATCAATGCGAACCAACTGGAAAAAGTAAAACCACTGTCGCCGATCTCAGTATTTTTCTGCCACTTTCCCAATACCTTCCGCAACCGTCACTTTGCTGTTGATGATTACACTTTCATTATTGCCAACAGTCAGTTTACCGTCAAGTGGTTGGAGAAACGCTGGAACCTACAGCCCACTTTTCTGCTTTATCCGCCCGTGGAAATGGCAACAGTTAAAGTGCCGAAAGAAAACATCATTTTAGCTGTGGGACAGTTTGAAGCTGGGGGAACAAAAAAGCAAATTGAACTAATTAAAGCTTTCCGTAGTTTGCTAGCAGATTATCCCGAAGATTTTCAAGGATGGCGACTAATTTTGGTTGGCAGCAGCATTCCGAAAAATCCTTATTTAAAGACTGTTCAGAATTTATTGAAGCAAGATTCAAGGGCGATCGAGCTAAAAGTCAATGTTGACTTCGATGAGGTAAAATCGCTTTATGCTAGAGCAAGCATATTTTGGCACGGCTGCGGTTTGGGTGAAGTCAATCCTCAAAGATTTGAGCATTTCGGGATGGCGACTGTGGAAGCAATGCACAACAGTTGTGCTCCGATTGTTTTCAACGGCGGTGGCCAACCGGAAATTGTGGAACATGGGCGATCGGGCTTTGTGTTCAATACCATTGAGGAACTTTGTCAGCATTCACATCAACTAATTGTTAATCCTGATTTGCTAGCAGAACTTCAAGCTGGTGCACAGCAACGCAGTCAGAACTTTAGACTTTCACATTTTGAAAAAAAAGTCAATAGTTTTTTTGATATTATTCATCAAGAGTATGCTACAATTCGGCTGCCAAATCCTGCCGATATAGCTCAAATGCTCGATCGAACTTAAAGGCTAATTCAAGCGTGTCTAACCCACTTTTAATCAATTTATCCTTCTTAAGTCCTGAACCAACGGGAATCGGAACTTATGCAGCTAATCTTTTCCCGCAACTGCAAAAGCTAAAACCAACATTACTGACTTCCCAGCAAATTAACCATTATACTTGCCACCAAATTCCCGAAAGTCTGACACCGAATCGCGGCCCGAAAGGACAAATTAACAGGCTGCTGTGGACTCAATTTGACTTACCTAAAATTTACAAAAAATTGCAGTCAAGCCTGATATTTTCCCCTATTCCCGAAGCACCTTTGTATTCCGGCTGTCGCTACATTGTCACAGTTCACGATTTAATTCCTTTGCGATTTCCCCGACGGTTTTCTCGATTAACAGCTTATTTTCGCTACTACATACCGCAGGTTTTGCGGCAAGCAGAACACATTATTTGCGATTCTCAAGCAACAGCGGCAGATGTTACTAACTTTTTCCAAATTCTTCCTAAAAAGATGACCGCCATTCCCCTAGCTTGCGATAATATTAATTTTAGATATCTCGACTTGCCAACCAAAAATTATTTTCTTTATACGGGTAGACACGATCTTTACAAAAACTTGGAGAGATTAATTGCTGCATTTGCGAGTTTGCCCGATCGCACAAACTACGAATTGTGGCTAGCAGGGCCTCCCAATGCCTACACACCGCAGTTGACAGCACAAGTGGAACAATTAGGTTTACAATCTTTGGTAAAGTTTCTCGGTTACGTTCCCTATTCTCAATTGCCCGTATTGATGAATCAGGCGATCGCCCTAGTTTTTCCTACACTGTGGGAAGGATTCGGCTTGCCAATTTTAGAAGCAATGGCTTGCGGCACACCCGTCATCACATCCAACCTGTCATCAATGCCAGAAGTAGCCGGAGATGCCGCATTATTAGTCAATCCTTACAGCGTCGGAGAAATAGCCGAAGCCATGCAAACACTAGCAACAGATTCAAAAGTGCGATCGAACTTAAAAACTGCTAGTTTAGCCAGATCATCTCAATTTAGCTGGCACAAAACCGGAACAGCAACCGCCAACATCTTACAACAATATCTTTAAATCTTCCCTCTCTTCCTTTCTCCTCTCTGCGTCCTCTGCGCCCTCTGCGGTTAAAAAAATCCCACCAAAAACCGCAATCTACATATTATCCCATGCCCAATCCCCAATCTAACTTACTAATCAACCTTTCCTTCCTAATTTCCAAACCAACCGGCTTAGCCATCTACGCCAAAAACCTATTTCCCCATCTAAAATCCCTCAATCCAACATTACTAACAGCCGAAAAATTCCCCAATAGTAATTGCTACCAAATCCCCCCAAACCTCACACCAGAACAAGGAACCAAAGGACACATCAACCGATTGCTGTGGACACAAACCCAACTCCCCAAAATTTACAAACAGCTAAAATCAAACCTGTTATTTTCCCCAATTCCCGAAGCTCCTTTATTTGCAGGTTGCCGCTATATAATTACAGTACATGACTTGATAGCGCTGCGATTTCCCCGCCGCTTCGATCCTCTGACGCCTTACCACCGCTATTACATTCCCCAAGTGCTGCGGCAGGCTGAACACATCATTTGCGACTCGGAAGCAACTGCTAAAGATATCAATAATTTTTGCAATATTCCTACTAATTTAATTACGCCAATTTTCCCCGGATATGATACCAGTTTTTTCCGTTTTTTAGACTTGCCAACAAGCAATTATTTTCTTTATATCGGTCGCCACAATCCTTATAAAAACGTGCAGCGAGTTGTAGCAGCCTTTGCTGCTTTGCATCATAATTCCGAATACGAATTGTGGATAGCAGGTTCGGAAGACAAACGCTATACGCCGCTGCTGAAGGCACAGGTTCAAGAATTGGGATTGGTCGATCAAGTAAAATTCTTAGATTACATTCCCGCAGCCGACTTGCTCAAAGTCATCAACCAAGCGATCGCCCTGGTTTTCCCCAGTCTTTGGGAAGGATTCGGCCTCCCCGTGCTCGAAGCAATGGCCTGCGGCACTCCTGTCATCACCTCTAACCTGTCTTCAATGCCCGAAGTGGCGGGGGACGGCGCCTTATTAGTCAACCCCTACAGCGTCGAGGAAATTGCTTCTGCTATGCAAGAGCTTGCAGTCGATGCCAAAGTTCGATCGCACTTGCGGGAGCTCGGTTTAGCCAGAGCAAAACAATTTAGCTGGGAAAAAACAGGCTTGGAAACTGCTGCTATTCTCGATCGATATCTTTAACGAAGGAAGTTCGGCAACGGATTTGGTAACGGATGTAAGGGATGTAACGGATGTTGAGAAGAAGGAAGAGGGAAGAGGGAAGAGGGAAAAGGGAAGAAGTCAGTAGGCCGATTTAATGACCAATGCCCCATGCGCCATGCCCAATTCCCAATTCCCAATTCCCAATTCCCCCTCCCCCTGACAGCCTGAGTTAGGGACTGTAGACCCCTTTTACTTATTGATACCCAACTGATCGCCGCGCTTGTACTGCTGATAAGCAGCAAAAAACAGCCCCGCCAGAGTAACAAAGATTAGACCCAGAACAATACCTGAAAGTAGCGGTTCTACCATGAGAGCTCCTCAACGTTAAGATTTAACAACCTATTTTTAATATTACCAGCACTTACACAGATGAATTTTCCGAAAAACCCCCTTCCGGGAGTATTAGATCTTGCTCTCCCCGCTGCGAACGATTAAGCTATGTTATGAGAAATAAATTTTCTTGTAGATACTATTTTTAATTGAACTCCTTTGAATAACCAACTTGCCAGGAATGAAATTAAAAACCCGATCGAGCGACTTGCCATATTTGTGCTAGCGGTGTTGCTTGCCATCATGTTGGCAATTATCACAATACGTCAATTTCAAGTCGCCGATCCTTACGTAAAAAGCGTATTATCCCTCACGGGCAACCCGTTTCAGGGTTCCGCCATCTTTCAAATGAACTGTGCGGGGTGTCACATATCCGTTTCAGACACTCAAGTCGGGCCCAACTTGCACGGAGTGTCCGAGCGCAAATCTGAATTCGATCTGATCCGGCAAGTCACCAGCGGGCAAACCCCACCAATGCCCCAGTTTCAACCGAGTCCGCAAGAAATGGCCGACTTGCTGAAGTATCTCGAACAAATTTGACAAAAGAAGGGGAACGGAATTCGTTCCCCTTCTTTGGCAGAGCCTCGAAACCCATGCTTCGAGGCTCTGCTTTCGGGTAGTCCCTCTGTTGGGACGAGAGGCAATTGTAGGATCGGTTGCAACTGCCGAGTTTTATGTGGGGACTAAACCAGCAAGTTAAAACTCTGAGCCGATAACTGGCTCGGCTGTACGCCCCTCAGTATAGCCAAAATCTGGTCGCTGTTGGCGATTCCGATCGCCGTCGAGCCATTAGTTTCGGTCAATGACAGTTGATTGAAGTCCAAGCCTCCCACCAACCCGATCGAATCAACTCCTGCGGTGAAGTTGAAAATCGTGTCAATTCCTCCGCCCGCTGACAAGACAAAGCCATTACTGCCACTGCCGCCGACGAGGGTATCGCTGCCAATGCCGCCAAAGAGCAAGTCATCGCCGGTGTCAGCAAAAAGCAAATCATCGCCGCTGCCGCCAATTAAGGTATTGTTACCCTCGCCGCCGCAGAGAGTGTCATTGCCTTGATCGCCAAATAGCACGTCGTCGCCCGCGCCTCCCAAAATTACGTCATCGGCTTTGCCCCCGTACAATATGTCATTGCCTTCGTCGCCAGAAAGAGAGTCGTTGCCACGATTGCCATAAATCGTATCGTTACCGCGATCGCCAAAAATCAGGTCAAACCCTTTGCCACCAAAGAGAGTATCGTTATCGATGCCTCCGTAGATAGTATCGTTGGCTATATTGCCATTGATATAGTCACCGCCCCCTCGACCAAAGATCAAATCGTTGCCACCCAACCCGAAGATAGAGTCACTGCCGACACTACCCACGATCGTATCGTCGCCGTTAGGGCCGTTGCTCACACCCGCTGAAGGAGTGCCGGGCTGATTGGGAGTAGCGATCCTGGGGAAGTTCTCAGGGCAAACCAAATCTGTCGTTACAGGTGCAGGTGTCGGCGTCGTTACAGGTGCAGGTGTCGGCGTCGTTACAGGTGCAGGCGTCGGCGTCGTTACAGGTGCAGGTGTCGGCGTCGTTACAGGTGCAGGCGTCGGCGTCGTTACAGGTGCAGGCGTCGGCGTCGTTACAGGTGCAGGCGTCGGCGTCGGTGTAGGTGGCAGTGGCGGCGTCGGAGTCGGTTCAGGTGTCGGCGTCGGCGTCGGCGCTGGGAAGTTGCCGAAGTTGATGCCGCTGACAATAGCGCCTGAAGTTAGGGTGATGTCGGCGGGTTCGGGTGTGCTTTGGGTGAACCCAGGTTGGTTGACTTCCCTGACGCGGTAGGTTCCCGGCGTTAGGTTCGCGAACAGGTAGTTGCCGCTGTTGTCTGTGGTAGTGGTAACAGGAGCAGGAGCAGTTCCAGCTACAACATTGGTTAACTGAATTTGGAAATTGGGTAAACCCGGTTCTCCAGCATCCTGAGTGGCATTGTTGTTGGTATCTTGGAACTTCAGACCTCGGATCGCCCCCGGTTGGGGCAGGAAGTTGCCGAAGTCAATGCCTGTGATGTTATCAGAGGGATTAACCGTAACGGGGGCGGGGTTGGGGGTCGTCTGCGTCCAGCCATTTTGCTGGACTTCCCTTACCTGGTAAGTACCTGCGGGTATATCTCGGAGAGTGTAGTTGCCCGCTGCATCAGTGATGGTAGTGGGTTCGCCCTGCTGAAAGATGCCATCGGGATTGATACTGTCGAGGAATATTTGCCAGTTACCTAGCCCCAATTCTCCGGCATCCTTAAGGCCGTTGTTGTTGAGGTCATTGAATTTTTGACCGCTAATAGTGCTCGACTGGAAGTTGCCGAAGTTGATATTAGCGATGTCTTGACCGCTGGTGACAGTGATGTCATCCGGGTTGGGGGTAGTTTGCGTCCAAGTAGGTTGCAAGACTTCCCGCACCTTGTAGGTTCCGGCTGACAAATCGAGGAATTTGTAGGTGCCTGCGGCATCGGTAATGGTGTTCGGTTCCCCGGTGTCGAGAGTGCCGTTATCGTTGGTATCGAGGAAGAATTGCCAGTTGGCAAGCCCTAGTTCCCCGGTATCTTGTAGCCGGTTGTTGTTGAGGTCATTGAACTTCAGACCGCTGATGCTATTGGGCTTGAAGTTGCCGAAGTTGTTATTTTGGGAGTCGGTACCGCTAGTGACGGCGATCGTAAACGCGCCGGGAAGAGTAGGCGTAGCTGCATTGACCGGGGGTACAGTTTGCGTCCAGCCTGTTTGTGGCACTTCCCGCACTGTATAAGTGCCGGCGGGCAAGTTGGTGAACTGGTACTTACCGGCGACATCGGTGACGGCGGCGTTAGTGCCTGTTTCGGCTGCTACTGCGTCTTGGACGCCGTTGTTGTTGGCATCTAGGTAGATTGTCCAGCCTCCTAGGGGTTCTTCTGCTGGCGCTTCTTGGATGCCATTTTTGTTGAGATCGTTAAATTTAATCCCGCTGATTTTGCCCAACTGGAAGTTGCCGAAGTCTTGAGCCGTAATGTTTGTGCCACTGACTGGGTTAATTGGATAAAAAGTCGGGCCGGCGGTTTGTGAGAAACCAGTCGGTACGTCTTCTCTCACGAAGTGCCTACCGGAGCCGACGTTGGCAAAGCTATATGTCCCAGCAGCCGCTGGCGCTGTCCCGGTAACTTGAGAGGCAATTTCCGCATCACCGCTATCTAAAGTGCTGTTATCGTTAGTATCCTTAAACAAGCGAACGGTAGTGCCGTTGAGGGGGGTGTCGTCAGCAGAGAAGCCGTTGCCTGTGAGGTCGGTGAATTTGGTGCCGCTAACGGTGATGTTTTGGAAAACGCCGAAGTTTTGACCGGTGACGGGAGTACCGCTTTGGGCACTAACGAGAATTGCGGCAGCGGGGAAAGAGATGCTGGAGTTGGCTGGGGCAGTGGCTTGTATCAGGTAATTGCCGGGGCCTATCTCCGAGAATGTGTAATCTCCTGCTCCTGCAGTGGTTTGTGCAGTTCCGACAACAGTATCTGTGCCGACTTCTAGCGTGTTGTTGTTGTTGGTGTCTTTGTATAAGTTAACGGTGATGCCGTTTAATACGGTGTCATCGGGCGTGAAGCCGTTGCCCGCGAGATCGGTGTAGGTCTTGCCTGCGATCGATGTCAGTTGGAAGTTGCCGAAGTCTCTGCCCGTAGCGTCAGCAACACCTGTGCTGTAGGGAGTTGCGCCTGTAGCGGGGAGAGTTTGCTGCCAACCTGTTACTG
Source organism: Microcoleus sp. w1-18aA5 (assembly GCF_036701705.1). Classification (NCBI taxonomy): domain Bacteria; kingdom Bacillati; phylum Cyanobacteriota; class Cyanophyceae; order Oscillatoriales; family Microcoleaceae; genus Microcoleus; species Microcoleus sp. w1-18aA5. Next base: position 29,317 of record NZ_JAUPTE010000016.1, read on the forward strand.
CGACTTCCTTAATCGGGCTGTTAGTCTTGGTGTCGGGGAGGGTGTAGGTACCGCCTATGGCGACGGTAGCCTGCTTTTCAGTGGCGTCCGGCACATTGTTGTTGTTGTCATCTACATAAATAACAAAGTTTTGCGCTGGAGTTGTGGCTGTGGCATCAGTCCCGTCTTTAGTGCCATTGCCGTTGCTGTCGTTAAATTTCTGACCCGTGACAGTGGGGCCGTATTCGTAAGCACCGATGTCAACAGCGCCGTTGACCGTGCGGGCATAGGCCTGACCGAATTGAGTACCCCGCTGGTCTGCAGTGAGGGCATTGGCAGTACCGGCATTGATAACGCCTCCTGCGCCTACGGGGGCAGTGCTGAGTAAGGCGTGAGTCTGGGTAAGACCGCCGTTATTTTGCAGGGGGCCGAGCCAAGGTACGGCGACGCCTGTGCCGATGAAGCTCGTGTTGTTGGTGAAGATTCCAGCAACTTCGGCGGCACTGGCTGGGACGGTATTGTTAACAACGAGGGTGTTGTTGAGGGTGAGAGTTCCGGCGTTGTTGAAAATTCCGCCGCCGTTATTGCTGGCATTCAGCAAAGGGGGGACGACAACTGCGGGGTCACTGGCGATCGTAGTGTTAGTCAAGGTGGCAGTACCAGTCTGTACAAAAATTGCACCGCCTAATCCTTGACCCGCAACACCGTCACCGCCACCAAGGCCTCCCGTTGCTCTGCTGCTGCTAAAAGTGCTGTTGCTCACGTTTAGAGTGCCGGTGTTGACAAAAATCGCGCCTCCCAGACCGGCCCCACCGCCACCGCCTGTGGTACCGCCATTGCCGCCGAAGCCGCCGCCGATACCACCGGTGCTGCCGGCACCGCCGCCACCGCCAAAGGTACCGCCATTACCGCCGATGCCGTTAATGCCGGTGGCGACGCCGAGACCTCCTGCACCGCCGCCGCCACCAAACTCTCCACCTGCACCGCCTGCACCGCCTGCACCGTTGGTCGCACCGCCGGCACCACCTGCACCGCCACCTGCACCTCGCCCGCCGCCGGGACCGCCTTGACCGCCGGTTCCGCCTGTGCCCCCAACAGGAGCAGCGCCGCCTGCACCGCCTGTGCCACCGGGAGCGCCGATGCCGCCGGTTCCGCCTGTGCCCCCAATGCCTGTAGCAAAGGTGGTACTCCCGCCCGCGCCGCCGGCGCCACCTGTATTTCCGACGGGAGCTGCACCGCCTGCAGCGCCTGTGGTGGGAGGAGTGCCGGGGCCACCGGGGCCTCCTGTGCCTACACCTGGGGTAAAGATGCTAATTAGGTCGCTGTTGCCACCGGCACCGCCGATCCCGGCAGCGCCGGCACCGCCGATCGCCCGGTTGTTGGCAAAGGTAACGCTGTCAATGGTGACTGTACCGCTGTTGATAAATAGCGCACCGCCTAATCCCGCAGCACCACCGCCACCGCCGCCTGCAGTGGCTGAACCGCCCTGTGTCTGTCCATTTTGAATGGTGAGGTTGGAGATGCTGACTGTACCGCCATCTACAACGAAGCCCCGCTTATTGTTGAGATCTAGGATAAAACCGCCACCAGTAAAGGTGATGGGGGTGGAAATTCTGGGCAGAAATTCTGTGGCGGTTAAGGTGATGTTCCCGGTGATGTCGATCTGGTTAAAATTGGGATCGGCGTTAGCTTCATTTATCTTAGTGAGCAGTTCCCCAAATGTGGCGACTAAAACTGCGCTGTAAGCTTCCCTCGCCTCTGCCGAAAATGCCAAAGGTGTTTCTATTTTGCCTGTAGTCACTTCCAGCACCCAGTCTCCACCCAGTGCCGCACTGCCGGTCAAGTTATGGGAAGCGGCAATATTTGCTCCCGTGAGCTGGCTCAGCCTTTCCACGAAGGCGACACCTGCTTCTGTGGCGGCGACGTTGCAACCGTAAAGCAGAATTTCGGGTTTAGCTGTAATTGGAGAGTTAGAGTTTGCCTCAGTTGTTGGCAAAGCAAACCATGTTTCTAAATAATTGCGGTAGGTTTCAATGTTGCTGAGATTAAGTTCTGTACCCCCCAGTTGCAAGCTGGCTGCTGCGCCGTGAGACAAAATGTGGACGGCTGCAATGTTTTGCCGCTGTTTAAGTGTTTCGGCGATTTGCTCGATGCCGTCGCGATCGGCATTCAGAATAACAATTTCTGTATCGGGATTGACCGTTTCTGTTAAACTTTCGCAATCTTTAACTTGTGAATCTGCAAAAACTATCTGGTGTTTCCGTTCTTTATAGAGTTCCACGTTTAAATTCTCCTGGTACACGCACACATCAAATTCATATCACAAACCAACCGCAGCAGCGATCGATCTTTTTCCAGCGCGAATGAGAGTCGTTGGCGAAGCCCTCGAAGAGGATCGCCCCTAACTTTCACCTAAATTGAATATTGACAAAAACCTTTTTCTATGCTCCCCTGCCCTAACTGAGTTAGTTTGATTGTTGAGAAGTCTTAAAGGGGGATATTGTTCCGGCTGTTACAACAATTTTGGAAAAGACTTGCGCTGTTTATTGATACACCTGAGATGGAGAAAACACCAGATTTTATAAAAATTGTCAATCCAATAGTTAGCTGATGACGATCAATATTGGTTAATCAAGAGTCATCAGTCACGATTATTAGCTGTAAGCTAGTATTATTTGGTAGTTGTTTGCTGCTTAATTATCGGTATGTGCGATCCTCTTCGAGGGCTTCGCTAATGACCAACCGCCATCAAATTTGTTTGTAGTGAGGAATGCAAGTCCTGTGAGTTTTATGAAGACTGGCATTCCTCACTACAAAAGTTAGAACAGTTATTTTACAAAAATAGATAGGACTGATAAATCCTGACTCATGACTAATATTTATGGACACTATTATTATACTCAATAGGTCGGGAAGAGGAAAGAAAATTTGGCGTGACCGTCCAGAATATTAACTCCTCTTCCATTTGGGGCATCCAAGGCTCACTAATTACCAAGTTTCTTCATCGGGATGATTGGAATTGCTCCAGATTTCCACATCTAAATCATTGAGATAAATCAGAGCCGTTTCAATCTGTTTACTTGTACCGTTAAGTTCTAAGTCAAACCAACCATCATCTAAAGTTTTAACACCCAACAAAGCGGCATTAAAATTCACCGTCAAACCGTATTCAGAAATCAGGTTAGAGATCACAGGTTCCTGATGGTATTCTTTAGGAACACGAATGCGAATGCGGGTTTGAGTTGGTCTGCTGTCACCACTATCAGAGTGGGGAATATCTGATTCGTGGGTTCTGTGAAAATCGCCGATCGCCTCAAATTCCGATTCGCTAGTATTGTTAGCTAACATTTGGGACTCCTAATTTTTGTTTCAGTTTACACTTTGCACCAATATCTTGTAGAATGGGTCGCTGTGAGATTTTCGAGCTTCCAACCAGATTGTCGATAGCGCCGCATTTTACTAATGACTCGTTTGAGGGATGATGTTCCCAGCGCGCACCCTAATGACTAATGACTAATGACTAATGACTAATGACTAATGACTATTCTGCAACTTCTTTGATCCTAGTTTTTCGTTCTAAAATCTCCTTAAGCACGAGGGTAACAACTGCTAAAAGACCGAGAACTACCGCCGCCGAAAATGCGGCTTGCGTCGCGTACTGCTTGTAAGCATCCTCTACAAACAAAGGCAAAGTTTGCGTTTTTTTAGCAATATTTCCCGACACCACAGAGACGGCTCCAAATTCTCCCATTGCTCTAGCATTGGTCAAAATTACTCCGTAAAGCAATCCCCAGCGAATACTCGGAAGCGTGACATTCCAGAAAATTTGCCAGTCATTTGCTCCCAAAGTTTTCGCCGCCTCTTCTTGATCAGTTCCCACTTCTTCCAAAACAGGAATCACTTCGCGCGCCACAAAAGGCAAGGTAACAAAGGCAGTAGCTAGCACCATTCCAGGGAAGGCAAAAATAACCCTGATATTGGCCGCCTCCAGCCATGGCCCGAACCATCCCACTCGACCGTAAAGCAGTACAATCATTAAACCTGCAACTACGGGAGAGATGGCAAAAGGCACGTCTAAAAGGCTGATTAATAGCGTGCGGCCCCGAAATTTATTGCGACCAATTACCCAGGCTGCACACAAACCGAATACTGTATTTATAGGCACAACTATCAGAGAAATTACCAGGGTAAGTTGCGCTGCGTGCAGAAAATCCGGCGAAGTTAAGTTAGACAAAAATGGCTCAAATCCCTTTCTGAAAGCTTGATAAAAAACGTTGAGAGTGGGGATAAATAAGACCAGAGCGAGATAGCCGATCGCAATTCCGATCAAAGTTGGTTTTACCCAAGCTTTTTCCTGACTCCGGCTAGAACCACTGGGCGGAAATTTGTAACCAGCGGGTGAATTGATATTAGCCGTCATAGCGTCTTCTCCATGCTTGTAATAGATTTATGGCGAACAGCATTGCCAGGGAAATAGCTAACATGAAAGTGCCAATAACTGTTGCTCCTGCATAGTCGTACTGTTCCAACCTTTGGAAAATTAAAACTGGCGCGATCAAATCTTTGAACGGTATGTTAGAAGCTACAATTACAGTAGATCCGTACTCGCCAACCGCTCGCGAAAAGCCAAGTGCTACTCCGGTCAAAATAGACGGAAATAGTGGCGGCAAAACTACTCGCCAGAAGGTTTCAAATTGAGAAGCCCCTAAGCACCAAGCTGCTTCTTCGATATCTTTTTCCATTTCGTTTAAAACTGGCTGTACGGTTCTAACGATAAATGGCAAAGAAATAAATATCATCGCTATACCTACGCCCAATCGAGTAAACGATATCTTGATTCCCAAAGGTGCAAAAAGCGAACCAATCCAGCCGTTATCGCTGTAAACAGTGGCGAGAGTTAAACCTGCGACCGAGGTGGGCAGTGCAAAAGGCAAATCGACGATTGCATCGACAATCCGTTTTAAGGGAAAGTCGTAGCGGACTAATACCCAGGCAATTAATGTGCCGAATACTCCGTTAATTAATGCTGCAATTAATGCCGTAAAGAAGGTGACATCGTAGGCGGAAAGGGCGATCGGACTGGTGGCAATTGCCCAAAATTCGGCGGGGTTGGCTGTGCTGGCTTTCAGCAGCATTGCTGCAACTGGGAGCAATAGCATTAAGCTGAGGTAGCCTAGGGTGATTCCCCAAGGTAATGTGATTTTGCCGATCGCCCTTTTGATATTTTCGATCGGAGATTGAGGGTTACTGATTGCAGATGATTCAGCCATAAGTCAATAGTTTTGAGTTGGAAAGAATAATTGCGCTCCGGGGCGGGTTTTACCAAAAATAATTGCCTAAAACCAATCATCTCGTAAACCCCCCCGGCCACTACTGTCTAATTGAACCTTGGATTTTGTCAAAAACAGCTCCATCATCGAAGAATTTCTTCTGAATATCTCCCCAACCTCCTAAGTCTTGAGCTGTAAATAGGGTTTTGATGGGGGCATATTTTTGGACAAATTCTGGTTCCGCCGCTACTGTCGCATCTACTGGGCGGAAGCCTACTTTGGCAAATTCTCGCTGAGCTTCTGGGGTATACAGAAATTTGACAAATGCTTCGGCGACTTCGCGAGTACCGTGTTTATCAACGTTTTTATCGACAATGGCAATCGGATTGTCGATCGAAACATTGACTTCGGGAATAGTATAAGTCGGTTTTTCGCCTTTCTCACCGGCCAGAAGAATCTCGTTTTCGTAGTTAATTAAGGCGTCACCTTGGCCTTGTTTGAAAAATACGTCGGTGGCTTCGCGGGCGTCTTTAGTCAGAATCGGGACGTTTTTGTAGACTTTGCTAGTAAAGTCTAATGCTTTCGTTTCGTCTCCTCCGGTTTTAACAACCGAACCCCAAAGTGCGAGGAAATTCCAGCGTGCAACGCCTGATGTTTTAGGATCGGCAGTAATCACTTTTACTCCGTCTTTGCTTAAATCTTCCCAGGTTTTGATGCCTTTGGGATTGCCTTCGCGGGTGACTATTGCTCCTACGGATTTGCTGACTATGCCTTCGTTAGGGACTTCTTTTTCCCACCCGGGCTCAATGAGTCCGGCTTTTTCGATTTTTGCGGTGTCGAGGGCGAGGGCTAGGTGTACGATGTCTGCTTCTAAACCGTCAATTACGGCCCGAGTTTGGGAACCGGAACCGCCGTAGCTTTGGTTGAAGGTGACGGTTTGGCCTTTTTCTTTTTGCCATTGTTCTACGAATTTGGGAATTATCGCTTCGTGGGCGGCTTTGGTGACGGCGAAGGATACTAGAGTTAATTCTACGTTGCCTTTGTTGGCTGCTGGGCTAGCACCGCCTGGAGTGGCTGCAGGATTGTTGGTGGTTCCCTGGCCGCAGGATGCAACGGCCAGACTTAAAGTTATTCCCACTAAAAATAGCGATACAAATCTTCTCATGGCAGTAAATGATTGATTTGTGCTGGCTGATCGCTGTTGCGGCCAGTAAAGGTGTTGAGTTAGGCGTTGCCACGGGCTCATTATATTTGTTCCTCTAGATAAACTACGGTTCTTGGGTAGGAATACCGTAATTATGGTTGTGAAGTACGATTATAGACAAGAGCGAGTCAAAAGGCAACAAAAAAAACAAATTGGGGGAACTCAGGGTCGATCGCATATCCTGAAGTCTTTTCCGTCGGTGCTTTGGATTCAGATTCGGGGTAAAATGTAAAGTGTATAAATACTCTTATTGAGTTAAGGTGCTAAGCTGGCGCGGCTGCACGATTCGCCTTATAGATAAGTAGTAGGACACAATTAATTACACAACACTCTTGGCTACAAGCCTTGTCTAGTAAAGAATCAGCAAAGAATCAGTGTGTAATTAATTCTGTTCAATTACTTACGTTGACCGATCGCCCAAATGTAGGGCTCATGCCAAGATCCCCCGCCCCATCGAGATATGCCTGAGCGAAAGCATCCAGGATACAAGCCCCCGGATTCATCCGTCCAGAAATAAAAAACCTGTATCCGATAAACTTGCCCCCGAATTTATCCGTGGGGTCAATGCTTCAATTCTTTAATCTAAAATCTAAAATCTAAAATCTAAAATCGATTGACTCGCGCGATCGCCCTTAAGTAAGAAAAAGTTTTAACTGGTATGCCCTTACCCCGCCCCGTCTCAGACACCCTAATTGAACTGTTGAAGCCTGTAGCCTCGGAATTGGGAGAAAGATTGGGAGCAAGCGCTGTCAACGAACGCTATGCAGAAATTGAGCCATCTGGTTCTTCAGCTTTGAACCAGCAAATCAAAAAAGACCCCCGCTGGATTAAAGCACAAGTGAGATATTTGCAGCGGCAGCAGGCCAGAGAACAAGAATTAATCGCGATCGCCGACGCAGAAGAAAGGGTAAAGGAAGAACGGGCTAATCGAATTAAGGCACAAGAAGTAAGAGATAAGCGGGCAATTAGCCGACTTTGCCGCGACTTAATGCGGGAGTTTCAATCAGAAGCAATTCGAGTTAAGCTGAGCGAAATTCAAACTATTTGGGACAGAGACAACTGGTTTTCTAATTTGAGCAGGCAGGAAACTGAACAGATTTTGCAGCAGCAGCAGCACCGATTGCTGCTGTTAGTTGCTCCCGCAAAAATTAGCCAAGATTGCCCCGATTCGTTTCGCCACAATCTGAATATCGAGCTGCCGGCTAAGTTAAGAGCTTTTTTGAACCAGCACTACCCCCCGCACGGAGAGTTGTGCCCGGTTCAGTTTTACGGAGACTATTTCAAAAAATCCATTTCTGATATTGATGTGGAGCGGTTGCAGACTGTGTTGTCTCCCGTACCGACAGCTATACTGTACAGCGATATCAGCGATTATGAAGTTAATTTTCATGTGGGTTTTTGGGGAGTCATCAATCAGAGCGTTTCTCTAGTGGCGATGCAGCCTTGGAATTGGGAAGAGGTTTATCATCAGTTGGAGGCGGAGGGGAAAGATCAAAAGCTGAGCCTGCGGATTATTCGGCAAATAATTGTGACTATTCACAAGTTATTGGCCGCTTTTTTAGCTGATTTGTATTATTTAAATATTGATTTTACTCACGAACCTCAGTTATTTAAATTAGAGGCGGAATTTGCTCATGAATGGTTTTCTAAAGATTGGGCCCAACCGTATATTGAAACTCTTAAAGAAATTCAAGAGCAGCAGCGAATAGTCTATAAGGGAGAGATGCGGCGGCTGGCGCTGCGAGAGGCAAAAGCTAAGGCGGAACGCCAGCGTTTGGAGGAGGCTGAACTCAAACGTAGAGAGGAAGCTGAGGCGGCAGCTAAGCGGGTGAAGGAATTAGCTCACAAATTAAAACATCAAAAATGGCGGTGTGTATATACGCTGCCGGGACATTCATCGTTTGTGAATTCTCTGGCGATTAGCCCTGACGGTAAAATTATGGCTAGCGGTAGTTGGGATAAAACTATTAAGATTTGGAATTTAGAAACAGCGGAATTAATTGGCAATCTGACGGGACATTCCGATCGCGTAAATTCGGTGGCTATTAGCTATGACGGAAAAATGTTGGTCAGCGGCAGTTCGGACGAAACAATTAAGTTTTGGAATTTACACAGTGGCGATTTGCTGTGTACTTTTCCAGGACATTCTATGGAGGTAAATTCGGTGGCAATTAACCCGAAGCGCCTGGTAATTGCTAGCTGCGGCGGGGCTGATAATACGATTAAGCTGTGGAATTTGCGGAGTGGTGAGTTGCTGCGGACTTTGAAGGGTCATTCTGACAATGTGAATGCGGTGGTTTTTAGCCCGGACGGTAAAATATTGGCGAGTGGCAGTTCGGATGCGACGAGTAAGGTTTGGGATGTGGAAAGTGGCAAGTTGCTGCGGACTCTTTCGGGGTTGAATGTTGGGGTGAATTCTGTGGCGATCGCCCCAGACGGTCAGGTTCTTGCTAGCGTCAGCAATGATTATACGATTAAGCTGCGGAATTTGCACACGGGCAGCTTGTTGCGGATTTTAAATACTAATTATGCGAAGGGAAAGGGTGTAGCCAATTTAGGAACGAATGAGGCGGTGCATATTTTGCAGAATTATGTGAGCCGAGGCGATTCGGTTGCTATCAGTGGGGACGGTTTGACTTTGGTTAGTGGCTGCGATGATAATACGATTAATATTTGGAATTTGCAGACGGGGGAGTTGTTGACCACTCTTAAAGGACATTCGGGTACGGTGTATTCGGTGGCGATCGCACCTTCGGGCAATTTGCTCGCCAGCGGCAGTGCGGATCAGACGATTAAGATTTGGCGCTGCGATTAGTTAATTGGCAGTGGGCTGTGGGCACCGGGCAGAGAATTCCGGTTTTGCCCTTACGGGGAGGGGTTTTGAGCGACTTTGAAAAAAAAGTTGGCTGGGGGGGTTGCGCTAATGACTATAAGTTTGCTATATTAATTTTCACTGCTGGTGTAACTCAGTTGGTAGAGTAGCTGATTTGTAATCAGCCTGTCGCAGGTTCAAATCCTGTCACCAGCTTTACTAATAAGACCAAGGCTTGATGAAACTTCGAGCCTTGGTCTTATTTTTAGGTATGAAGTGGGTCTAGAACCCCATACCCAACTAAGCTCTTAAAGCTCGGCTTTATGATATAATTTCCTATCTTAGTAGTCTATAAAAAGTACGAAGTAAACCTAAGCTAGATAGGGATTTAAAACGGGTTGGCTATCTAGTAGGGTATATACCTGTTTTATTTGTTTACATCTACTAAATTTCATTCTTTTTACTGACTTAAGTCAAAGGTTGAATGCTTTTAGTAGAAAGAGCTAGGATAACTTACCGGGTATACCCTAGCTAGTGTTTAGAGTTTAGCAGCTTTTTTAGCTAACTCTAATGCGTTCTCTAATGCGTCGAGATGTCTCAGTATATCCTCCGATACTTGTTTTTGCCAGTTAGGGTAGACAGTATCTAATATCTCTCTTAACCTCTTTCTCGATAGTTGTAGATGTGCCTCTATTGTTGTTACCTCACCTTTATTTGTCTTTTGATCTCGGAGAATGTCGATCAGTTGCATCTTTATTCTGTATTGCCAGATGTCAACTCGATCCTCTTTGATAGACCAAGGTGTTAATATCACACCGCTAGAAGTCCTAAAACCGATCGGCTCTTGTGTCAATTGCCACCAAACTTCTATTAAATCACCCCAAACAAGTTGATCTAACTGCGGATAATCAGAGATTTTATTGTGAACCTCTAACATTAACTTGCCAGGGTTAGGCTTCTTAACCTCTATTCCTCCTAGTTGAATTGTTTGATCTTTATCACGATCCCATTCCTTCCAGTTAGCTGTCATTTTCTCTAATAACTCATTGGCAGAATGTTGATCTAACGTTTTACCCGTTCTAAGGTTTAAGACTTTACCTCTGTTAACTTCTGATTCATTAGAGAATGGTCTTATGAATTTTAAGAACGTGCTTTTGATGTTAGAGAAGCCCTTGCTAGTCTTACCAAAACCTAGCAGATCCCTAACCTTGCTAGTCTGTGCCACTTTATCTTTGCCTACTAACTTTTTCTCGTTAGCGGTAATGAATTTGTCAACAACTTTTGATAATTGACCTTTAGCAAACCGTATTAAGTCACTATCTAGAATGTTGTGGCACTTCAACACTTTTTCAAATATCCGATTATCACCAAACTGGATATTTCTAGCGATATTTACGGATTGCAGATTGTAGGTTTTTTCAGCATTAGCAGGATCGATTATGGTAATGAGTTGTTTTGTTACTAATTTCCCTTGATGCCAGACTTCAAAAAATATCCCATTATCGTAATAGACCTTGAGATCGCAATTTTTGAACTTAAAGTAATCCTTCAGGTATTGGCGGATCTCATCGAAGCTGGGTTTTTTAACCCCAAAGTAATTTTTAAGGTTATAGTTTAGACGCTGCACCCAAGTCTGTATTGATGAGAGGTTGGCTCTAATTAATGCCATCGGGTCGCCGAAGTTTGTTAACCTATAGCTATACTTGATGCTTTCAGTCTCTTGGATAATTTTGACAGATGCTAGAGGATAGAATGAGTAGTATTGGTCAGTTGGTGAGGAATAGAATTCCTGCTGACTCATGTACGCTTTTAGCTTGTTTTTACTGATTAAGACGTTAGCCGGATCAATTTTTTGGCTTGCCTTGATACCAGTGATCAACGCATTCAAAGCATCGATCATGTCTCGCCTGGTATACCTACCAATCATAGACTCAGATCCACCCTTTATTCTGGCTACCTCATTGTTTAGATAACCGAGTGCGCCCATGCCTAAATTAGAGGCAATATAACGGGCAGAATCATAAGTCAGTTCTGGCGGTAATTTGATCGGCAATCCTACCAGTTTGTAACCCGTCTCACCCGGTGTCAGTCGTAACAGCATAGGAACAGTCGCGATTATGTCGGTGAACTCGACTTGATTAACTCCGACTTTCTCATTTTCCAACTTAATAGGCTTAGGTGTTTGCTGCTCTACCTTGATTTGACCTTTAGGAGTTTTTTCCTCTACATTAGGGTGGTCAATCCCTTTGAATATGATAGGTGCGATTTCGTACTCTTCTTCCCAACCAGCAAAAATTATTATTTCAATGACTTTAGAGCAAACCTCTTCTAAGTATTTATTAAGAGATATATCTTTATCCAATAAACCAAATACATAGTAAAGGATATCTCTCAAAATATCTTCACTAGCAGGAACACACAAATAATCAACAAAATTTAAAAGAATTATCTGATTTCCCTCAGATACTAACTCATTACTTTGATACAAACTTTTAGCTAGATTTCCCAGTTGTTCTCTATTTTGATTAAACCACCTTAGCCAAGAGTCGATATCTATCTTATAGGTAGAAACTAATTTTTGACCTTCCTTTATTTGCTCGCGAAGCTGAGAGTTTGAAATTTGTTGATGTTTTATTATCCCTTGTTCAATAATCCATCTAAATTTAGTTTGGAATTCTTGTAAACTTTGTTCTCTCTTAAAAGAATCACTAGATTGTGTATTACTATGGCTCTCTGTTCTCCACGGACAATCTTTGCCTGTATCTCTGAAATGAGAGAAGTGAGAAACTCTCTCTATACCTTGCTTAAAAAAGACAAGTTCTCTACATTGACCACAAATTAGACCTAGCTCTTTATAGGATTGATAGTTTAGTCTATCATCATCGGCTTTAAAATTTTCATTTGAGAAAATAGATAGTGCAAAAAAAATAGATACTTCTGATTCTGCTTTCATAAAACTTAATCCCTTATCCTTGGTAATTTTGTGTTAGAGTATCAGGGATAAACAGTTTAGTTCTATTAGCTATAGCAAAACCATTTGATTTGTAAACAATCGATTGAATCATCACAAGCGTTTCAGGTTGTTCTACATTCACGACTCAAATAGACTTGCTATATAGACACTAAATATCTGCTTATCTTCTATTTTATTGTCATTACCTTAGTCTGTTAACAGGTCTTTAGGATATTGTGTCTGAGAGTTTATGCGTTGGGAGTAGTTGAAGACGTATCAGTAGTTTGATTACTTCCCTTGGGGGCGGGCTCGCGTGCCCACCCCACAAGAGTTTCCCGAAAAATAGGTGCACAAGTTAAATGTGCGACAAATTACAAGGCTTAACCTAACTCAGCGCAGGCTGTTTTCAACCATTCAATTGTTGCTGCATCAAGTACGGGTTCCAGTTTCTCGACTACAGCAGCATGATAATTATTCAACCATGCTAGTTGAGTCTTTGATAGCCGATCGACATTAATCAATTTTTTGTCAAACGGAATATACGTCAGCGATTCAAATCCGTACCAAACCGTACCGTTTTTTGATGGCATTTCCCTGACAACATAGAGATTTTCGATGCGAATTCCGCCCCATCCCGGTTCGTAATATCCCGGTTCGATGCTCGTTACCATTCCGGCTTCCAGGGGATACTGCACAGATTTGCTGATGCCGTTTGGCCCTTCGTGGCCTGCTAAAAACGCGCCGACTCCGTGCCCTGTACCGTGTCCGTAGTCTAGCTGTTCTTGCCATAATACCGCACGGGCGATCGCATCTAATTGCGCTCCCGTTGTTCCTTTGGGAAATTGCTGCATTGCACAGTTGATGTGCGCGATTAAGACTGTTGTGTAGTGTTCTATTTGTAGCGCCGTCGGTTCTCCGATACTTACTGTTCTCGTATCGTCGGTTGTACCTGCTAAATATTGCGCGCCTGAGTCAAGCAGCAGCAGTTCCCCCGGTTTTAACGTTATTTCTGGGCTGGGGGTTCCGTAATGTACGATCGAGCTATTGGCTCCCGCACCGGCGATCGTTCTAAAAGTTAAAGTCTGAAAATCTGTTTCTTGCTGGTAAAAATTTTCGATGCTTTCTTTGACATCAAACTCGGTAACTACCTTACCATTTTCTAGCTGTTCTTTCAACCACTTTAAAGTCAAAGTTTTCGCTCGGCTTGCTTTGAAATTGGCTAATTTCATCTGCTCAATTTCTACGGGATTTTTGCGAGCTTTCATCCCTTCCACCGGATGAGTATCAAAAACTATTTCGATGTTGTAAAACTGCGCTTCTTGATGGTTTAAGATTAACTGGTACGTGCCGGCTGTGCTGTGTTTCGGGTCTAAAAGTACCCGAACTTTATGTGGCAAATTTACGCAAGTTTCTAATGTATGCGGATAGTCGGCGTAGGGAAGCAAAGTTACATCCGCCCGCAATTCTTGCTTAATTTCTAGCGAAATTCGTTCGGGATTAGTAAACAAAAACGCTGAATCTGTGGTGATAATGGCATAGGATATGAAAATGGGAATGTGGGGAATATCCGAGCCTCGGAGGTTGAACAGCCAAGCTATTTGATTCAGGTTGGTAATCGGAAGCACATCGATGTTGGCTTTTTGCATCGCTTCCCTGACTCTGGCTAATTTTTCGGCGGCGGTTTCTCCTGTCAGGGATACAGGTAAGCTAAATATGGGTTCTGCATCAATCGCGGGTAAAGTCTCTGCTGTTTGCCAAGGAGTTTGCGATCGCACTTTGTCTGTCAAATTCTCCCGGATTGGTGTGAGTTCAATATCCGCAGTTGCAAATTTTTTCACCCAATTTTGATATTGCTCTGTCGCTACGGTAAATGGGTCAAAACCCATGCGAATTTTCCTTGATTTTTCTGCCGCTTCTACAGCCAATTTTTCTAAAGTTTCAATTAATGTTAAATTTCCTTCTAAGCCGAGCTTTGATATTTGAATAATTCCCGTATCGACTTGCAATTCGGCTTGTTCGTAATAGCGGGAATCCACAAACAGCCAACCGGAATCTTTGCCAACCAACAAATCGCCGGCGGAACCCGTAAAACCGCACATCCAAGCTCGCCGCTGCTTGGCTGCTGGAACTGATAAATTTAAATGTTCGTCAACCGCTGGGATGAAATACCAATCTAAGTCGTAATCTGCCATCAAATCGCGCAAGTCTGCCAGTTTGGCAGCCGAGGTATCTTGACTATTTGTATGTTTTTTTAAGTTAGTGGCAACCATTTTTAAATTTCCTATTTTACTTGTTTAAAATTGTCTTCAAACCTTTAACTAATCTCCTAATACCTGCGGTGGCGGTTGCTTTTTCCAAAGCACCATAAGCAACCCGCAAATAGCAGCCGCTATCCATGCCGAATGTTGTACCGGGAAGCACGGCTACGCGATATTCACGAATTAATTTTTCTACTAATTCCATTGTATCGATTTCAGTATCAACTTTCAAGAAAAAGTAGAATGCTCCGCAGGCTGGGGAAATTGTACACAAGTTTTGGATGGTATTGAGTTCGTCTAATACCAGTTGGCGCACGGATGCGATCGCCCTTACATAATTATCGCAGTAACCTCTACCAACTTGCAAGGCTCCCAGCGCTGCATACTGAGAAATTACGGGCGGACAAATCAAGATTGTATCTTGAATCTTTCTCACTGAAACGAGCAAGTGTTCTGGTATTACCATATACCCGATCCGCCAACTCGCAAAACCGTAGGCTTTGGAGAGGCTAAATAGAGAAATTGTATGTTCGCTGCTGTGGGGAAAAGCGGCGGGGGAACAGTGTTTGACGCCGTTATAAGTAAAATATTCGTAAGCTTCATCGCTGATGTGATAAATGTTGTGCTGGCGACAAATTTCGTTAACTTCCCGGAGTGCTTCGACCGAATAAACAACACCAGTGGGATTATTTGGTGAAATGGTAACTATGGCTCGCGTTTTGTCGGTAATTGCTTTTTTTATAGCATCGATATTAAGTTGATATTTGGCGTCGGTTTCTACTATCACTGGTCGGCAATTTGCCATAATAGCCGCCATTTCGTGGTTGAAGTAATAAGGTGATTGGATAATAATTTCGTCTCCCGCCGAGGTGATGGCGAGAATGGCGTTGGTAAATCCCATATTGCTGCCGGCAGTAACTACAATGCAGTTTTTCCTGTTAATTTCTATGTCGTTATCGGTTTTAAGTTTGGCTGCAATAGCATCTTGTAATTGTGGAATTCCTTCCACGGCTTTGTATTTGTGATTATCGGTATTTGCGAAGAATTCGGGAATTCGGTCAAATGATTCTTGTGGCGGATGGTAGTAAACTACCCCTTGTCCTAAAGATATTGTTCCCGGATTTTTGCGGATCAGTTCGCCAACTACTGGAATTATTGGCGACTGTACCGATTGCATTCGAGTCGGGTGATTTTTCATCATATATCCTAGGTAATTGTAGGGCAGGTTTCGTAATAATGTACGTCCTGAAGCAAGTTTACTATTTCACGCACTCGCCTCTCCACTTCAGGATCTATGTACTTCTATTTTAGAACCTTGCGGGGATTTAGAAACTTTAACTTGTGCGGGCAATCTTTCGCCCAATTCTCGAACGTGGGTAATCACTCCAATCAGCCTATCTCGCTGCCGCAAAGATTCTAAAATTTGAGTAACGCTTTCGAGAGTTTCGGTATCTAAAGTACCAAATCCTTCATCGAGAAATAAGCTGCCCAAGTGAGTTCCTTGAGACAGCTTTTCTGACAAAGCTAAAGCCATTGATAAGGAAGTGGCAAAGGTTTCGCCACCGGAAAGGGTTCGCACTCGTCTAGCTTCGCCGCCGTTCCAATTATCTGCTACCCAGTATTCGCCGTCTTGGTTTATTAGTTTGTAGCGATTTTCGGTTAATTCTTGCAAAATTAATGTAGCGCTGCCGACTAATTCTGCTTCTAAATGTTCTAAAATGTAGGATTGAAATTCGTTGGATTTGAGATTCTGCGCTAAGGTGTGATAAGTTTGCTCTTGCTCTGTGAAATTGGTGATTTGCTGTGACAGTCTTTCAGCTTGTTCAAGATTTTGGGCTGCTACTTGAACCCAAGCTAAAAGTTCGGCGCGGTTGTTGTTGGCTTGTTTGAGGTTTTCTTGGGCGGTATGTTTTGCCGATCGCACTTGTGCTAAAGTATCCTCATCCGTAGTTCTGCCTGCGATCGCCTCGCTCAAATCTTTCGCCCGCGTCTCTAACTGAATTTTTGATTCGCGGTGAGAGCGAATAGCATTTTCCCATTCTGATTGTTCCTTAACTGTCGCAACCGCTGCTAAAAATGTCTCTTCTGTGAAATCAGCCGCCGTTAATTTTGCTGACCAATCGAGGTTTAGCTGCTGTTTATGAGCCTGGGCTTGCCCAAAAGCCTCTCCAGCTTGTTGCTCTCTCTCTGCTGCTTGAATAACCTTATTTTGAGCAGTTTGATATGATTTTTCGGCCACTTTCAGCAGATTGGCCAAGTCTTGCTTGTCTTGTTCTAAGACTTTTGCTAAATTAGCATAAGGTTGATATTCCGTAATTTGATAAAGCGCATTTACACAACTTTGGAACTGCTGCTGGCGGCGGTCTGATTCGGCGATCGCATCTTGATATTCCTGCTGTTTAGCTGCTTGAGTCGCCACCGCCAAATTAAATCTTTCCTGAAAATTATCATATTCCAATGATGCCAGTTGGAACTGCTGTTCGGTTTCGCGGTATTGGCGATCGCTCTCTTTAAGGATTGCCAACTCCTGCTGCAACCCCAAGCTTTCCCACTGAGAATCTTCCAGAACTTGAGTAATTTGCTGCTGCAATTCGGCAACTCTATTCCCCGTTAATTCCAGCATTTGAGCAATTTCCGACTCTTTTTGCTGGCAAGCTGAAACTGTACTTTTTGCCTCAGCAGCCAACCTTTGAGCATCTTGAAAAACCTGATTTGCTGCCGCCAATTTCTGCCGCAAATCAGCGACATCGACAATATTAGAATTCGGCAAAGGAGGCAGGTTCTCGCTCTCAGGATGCACCCCCCCGCACACCGGGCAAGTATCGCCAGAATTCAGCGACATTCTGATAGCAGCAACACTCTCTAAACGTGCCGCTTCCGCATTAGCGGTTTGGGCCACTTCTAACTCGCGGGCACACTCTTTTAACCTGATTTCGGCTGCTTCTAAATTAGTGGCAACCTCCACATAACTCTGTTGAGCTTTTTCCTTATCTGCGATCGATTTATCCAACTGTTGCTGCTGAGCTTTTCCCTGCTTGGTAATTAGCTGAAGTTCCATCAATAAGGGTGAAATTTGCTGCAATTGCTCTAAACGCTTCCCTCCCTGCGAATACTGTGCGAGCTGTGCCGCTGCTTGAGTAACTCGAAAACCCGCGCCTTGAATTTTAGTGTTAGCAGCTTGCAGTTCTTTATCTGCTGCCATAAAAAAGCGGAGTTTTTCCTGTTGAATTTTTTGGGCAAGCGCAACTTCTTTTTCTAATTGAGCGCGTTGTTCTTCATATACTTTAGCAGCAGCTAGAGCATCTTCGCGAGCCTTAATTTGTGGCGCTAGCACCTCTTCTTTAGCTTTTGCCCCGTCAAGTTGCTGCTGCTCTACTGCTAGCTCAGATCGAGCTTTAATTAACTGCTTTCGCGCTGCCACCGAGGCACTTTCGGCAGTTTCATAATGACTGCGAGCCGATCGCACTAAAGCCCAATCTCCCTGTAAATGATTGGCAGCTTGCGCTCTTTCTAAACGCTGTGCTAAAATTGCAACCTCAGCAGAATTAGCATTTAATTGGGTCAGTTGTTGTTGCAGCTCTTGCCAGCGAGCGATTTGCGAAAATAGCTGTTCCTCTTCATCTAGATCCTTCTGAGCTTTCATCACAGCGCGATCGAACTGGGGCAACTGCTGCTCTAAAATCAAAAGTTGCGATCGTCTTTGAGCCACCTCATCAGCCGTCGGCGCACTCAAATCCGCTAGCTGCCTTTCCACCATTTCCCGTTCCTGTTTCAGCAACTTTGCGAGTTCATTTGTTTCCTTCCGCATCTGCTCAAAAATCTCAAATCCCGCTAGCTGCCGCAAAATTTCCCGACGTTTGGATGTATCCCCTTTAATAAACTCATCAAACTTGCCTTGAGGCAGAACAATTGCTCGCGTAAAAGTATCAAAATCCATTCCTAAAATCTGTTCAATGGTATTTTGAACAGCAACGATACTCGTCCCCAAAGTTTCCCATTGACCATTTTGCCAGTTGTCCAAAATCACCTTATTTTCGGGAGATTTCGGACGAAAACGCCACCTTCGCGTCACCCGATACTGTGCCGAACCCACAGCAAAACGCAACTGTACTTTTAAATTTTCGCTGCCTTGACTTGCCAAATCACTTACTTGTTTGCCACTGCGAGTAGTAGTGCCAAAAAGAGCGTAAGTCATGGCATCTAACAGTGAAGATTTGCCCGCACCTGTAGCACCAGTAATTGCAAACAAATCGAGTTGACCAAAATCTAAACGCTGTTCCTGGTGGAAGCTGGTAAATCCTTCGAGAATAAGTTCGAGTGGACGCATATTGATTTTAGTTTTAGGATTTGGGGTTTTAGATTGTTATATTCAGGTCTACAGTCTTCCCTATCCCCACTACCCCCCCTTAACAAGGGGGGGGACAAGAGTATTATCAAAGTCCCCCTTCTTAAGGGGGATTTAGGGGGATCTAGACTCGACTACAAGCGACATTGAGCGTGGGTTTCAGTCTTAACACTATTTGAAATTTGAGATTTTGGATTTTGGATTGTATCTTTTTACCCATTTAATTGTTAACTGTTTCCTTAAACTTCTTGTACAAATTTTTAAATTCCTCCAATACTGCCAGTTTCGGTGTCGTTCCCAATCGGTTTTGATAATAGTTGCAAAACTCGGTTGCCGGATCGAAATTATTGGGATCGATATTAGTTATTTCTGTTGCTTCTAGCGCTGCATCTGGATAGCGCGGTTCAATTAACAGCGCTTGAGAACAGATTTGGCGCACACGATCTGCAAGTCCGATTTGCGGACTGTCTAGTTCGACAATTACTTTCAAGAAACCCGGATGGTACTGATGAGCTTCTAAAGTTTCATCAAGATTGTCGTTATGACATTTAAGCACTTTTAACGGCTTGTGGCAAGCCACAGGCTTAAATTCCACCTTTGCCTGACTTCCCGGCTCAACTTCTATCAAGCAAAATCCTTTTTCCTGTTCCGCTTCTCCAAAATCTAACTGAATCAAAGAACCGGAATAATAAGCGGGAGAAGTCTCAGAAATCCGTTGGTGAATGTGGATGTGTCCGAGGGCAACATACTGAGCTTCCGGGGGCAGAGTTTGCGAGGACAGCAGGTATTTTTCTCGCGTGTAATAAGCGGCTTCAGATTTTGCCAATCGAGCGCCGTCAATGCTCATGTGTCCCATGAGAAAATTGACAGTATTGTCTCTAAAATCTCTGGTTAAATCTTCGAGTAAATATGCTACGATTTCGCGGTAATCTTTTCGGCGATCGGCATCGCCAGACTGCCAAAGAGAATTAGCATCTAACAGTCTTTGTTCGGAAGCAAAAGGCATCGCTCCCACACAAAGTTTACCGCTTTTTGTATTAAGAGTAATCGTGCCACCGTCGGCGGAAAGCCTGGGTTTGCCTAAAGCGCGAACACCTGCGAGGGAAAGCAATTGCGCGATGCTGTCGATGCGGGATGCGGAATCGTGATTACCGGCGATCGCAATTGCGGGAATTCCTGCTGCTTGGAGTTCGCAGAAAAAGTTATAAGCAATGCGTTCGGCGTAAGCGGGAGGGTTGGGTACGTCGAAAATGTCGCCCGCAACGAGCACAGCATCGACATCCAAGGCTTTTGCTTGCTTCAAAATCTGTTCGAGGGCGATCGCAATTTCAAAAGTGCGATCGATCCCTCGAAAACGTCGCCCTAAATGCCAGTCAGCAGTATGAATTATTCGCATAGTACAAGGAGTATTTTGTTTATTTTCATAGAAACCTGTAACTTTTCAATCTTCCTCATTTTCGTGAATTGCTGTTTCAATCTCATCAGGATATGCCTCAGCATAAGCCCAAGCATTCGCCAAGTCAGCGGCACGCAGAGTCGGATAGTCTTCTAGGAGTTCAGCTTCAGAAATACCTAAACGGCGAGCATTCACCAGCACCCAAACAGGAATTCGCGTTTGTCTGATGCAAGCATCGCCGCCGCACACGCCGGGAGTCTTTTGAATTCCCGACCAAAATTTTCTTAAACTTTGGGCTAGTAATTCTATAGCTTGAGCCTTCTCTTCTGGAGTTAAAGCCAAGAGTTGCGGTTGCAATTCTTTCAGTGTCATCTTTGCAATTATTGAGGTCATGAATATTAATTTTTTTTGCCATACAGGTATTCTAGCACTGGTGGCTAAATCAAAACTTTCATTCCACAGGCTTCACATCGTGAAACCGAGTATAATCAACCACCCGCCCTCCCGTCGCCGATTTCAAAAAAATATCTACAAACCGCATATTCCACATAATTTCAGATGCCACAAAATAATGTCGCGCATGAATAGTTTGCGAAACAGTTTCATCAATTCCTGTTAACGTAATTACAATTTCCGCTTGCTGTTCCATCAAGTCTT
Organism: Microcoleus sp. w1-18aA5; assembly: GCF_036701705.1. Lineage (NCBI taxonomy): Bacteria > Bacillati > Cyanobacteriota > Cyanophyceae > Oscillatoriales > Microcoleaceae > Microcoleus > Microcoleus sp. w1-18aA5. The sequence goes on from NZ_JAUPTE010000016.1 coordinate 50,191, forward strand.
GAGCAGTAAGTTGGTACAAAGGACTGCTCTCCTCAATTGCGTGCATAACCGTCCAAGTTAATGCAAAAACCGGAGAGTGACTTCGCACCAATTGCAAATCGTAAAAACGCCGCATAAATTCTCCTTCCGATGTTACCTCGTCACGGATCAAAGTAGCTCGCTGCTGCGCTTCTAAAATTTGGTTAAAACGCTGATTTGCAGTGCGGTACATCAGAGTCGGAACGCCGTTAAAAGGAGCGATCACAGCTACGCGGCTGAAGATAACTCTAGCTGTTGGTCTGGAAAATCTCGAAAAAGCGAGTCCCGTCACCATCGCGACTCCCCACAAAGCAAAAAGCGCTTGGATCGCGACTATAGTATTAGCGTAATCCGTGCGCGGATACATAGAGCCGTAGCCGATCGTCGCCATTGTTTGGATGCTGAAATAAAAGGCATCTGGGAAAGAACCCGGCCGCGCGTTAGCAATGCAATCTCCTCCCGCCAAGTAAGCTAAGGCAAATAAAGAATTCGTGACTGTATAGGAGAGACAAATCAGGATGAAAAATTGTGGCCAAGAAAGAGTTAGTAGCCTGTGGTAGAGGTCGGCAAAATGCAGGCGCGGTACTCCCAACTTGACAATATTTAAGGGCAATTGTCCTTGGCGGCTGACTAAACGAGCCTGTGGCTGGTGGTTGCGGGGAATTTTCATTGCGATTTGTAACTGCGGCTGTTTCAATTTGTAACTATTGCTTTGACCGGGAAAACTTATCCTTTAGACTGATGTCTGATTCCAAAAATTCGGATAAAAGCGGAGTTTAGAAATGGTTGAGCTTAACTGGCATGACTATCTCGTTATGGTTTCTTTTGTGGCTTCTATTGCGGGTCTAGTCCTGCTGGGTGATCATCGCAACTCGCAGCCAACGGACGAGCGCACTTTGAGCGAAGAAATCCTAATCAAGATGAGCTTTACTTACTGGATAGTGTACTGCATCTCTTTTTTCGGGCTAAAACTTCACCTACCAGAAGATAGCTGGTTATTGCTCAGTTTGAAGCTGACTACTGTTCTTTCTTACTTGTTGACTGCTTCTAGCATACTCAGTCTGCCGCTGCAACGCATGGCTGTTCGACAAGTTGAAGATTAAAAAAAGTGTTTGTAGTGAGGACTTCAGTTTTTTCGATCGCGGTGAAGAAAAACTCAAGTCCTGACTGCAAAGCTATTTGAGTGATATTACCGGGCAATAAGCTCACAGTTAGCTGTGAGTATGCCACAAACTCGGTTGCTTAGGATTTAAAGCCTTTAGAGCTTTTCTTTTTCTCCTGCGGTTTAGACTTTGACTTATTAACTTCGCCTAAAGCTTCCTGAAATAAGTTGTGCAGGTGCACGGGAACGCTTGCAATTTCGGGGAGTTCGGGTTCTAAGGGTTTTTTAAACTCTTGCAGCAAAGCATCTAAATCGCGTTCGATCTGAAAGTCTTTACGTTCCAATACAGTTTGCAAAATTTGTTCTAATTTCGTTGGATTAACTTTAGCTAACCGTTGCCAAATCCAGACATTAATTCCAGCATCTTCTAGATAGTTACGCACCAGCTTTTCGTAACCGGGAACGGTTGAAAAATCTTCGGCTGCTAGCAGTGCAGTAAATTGAGCGTAAGTAGACAAAAAGGTTTGTCCCCAGCGTGGATGAGAAAGTGCTGTCACCTGTTCGGCTTTCTTAAAGCGATCGGGCAATTCAACTTTCGGCATTACCATTTTTGAGTGAGGATCGCTATCGATCCCTACCTCCACTGAAGACGGATCTGCACCGGCTGCTGCTATAGCTGCTGCTTTAATTTCTTCTGCATCGACTCCAGCATCTTCAACGATCTCCGCCAGAGATTTATGTTCATCAATGCCGATATCCGCTAGGCGTTTTTTAGTGATGAATTCCTGAAATTCAGCCAACTGTTTATTCAGGTGATATCCCGATAGCGTAACTTCCTCGCTGCCAAAAAATTCGGTAAAATCTTCGTGGTACTGTTCTACCGAATGCCAAGCTTGCTCTAACAATTCCGGCGCATCGCTGTATAGGTTATGTTTGTGATTTTGCTTGAAATTGCCGATCGCCACCGCCAACTTCGGCTTGCCCAATTTCCCCATCGGTATCGGAGGGCCCGATAGTATCCACCAGTCATCGGTGAGAGGAGCAATCCGAGCCCGCAAGATTTCTCCTAACTTAAAGCGAGACATTTCTGCAAGAAAATTAGAACTGTTGGGCTTGACCACGTAGTGCTTAGCCGTCAGCCAGTTCATCAGTTCAAACCTGTCGGGGGAAAGTTGAGTGATTTCAAATAAGCCGGTGAAGCTTCTGTGTTCCCAACTTTCGAGCAAGCTACGATCGCCCTCGGTTAAATCTGGCTGACTTTCGACAAATAGCTCGATCGGGGTTTTCTCTCCGACTTTACCTTCGATGGTAAAACTGTCAATCACTTGATTTTGCTGAGCAATATCGTAGCGCTCGCCGGTGGATCGACCTGCAGCATAAGCTTCCAAAGCTACGGCCAACTCTCCCTCAGCATCCAGCACAAAGTCAATTAAATTTTGCTTGAGTGTCCAAGCTCTTTCCAACATTTCATCCACAAGTAATACCAATTTTGAATGAGAGAATTTAGATTAACAATTATCGGACTTGAAGCCACCGACGCTTTACGATCCGGCTCCGATTGAAGAAAGCGCATCGCGCTCGATGTCTCAGTCCTGAATAAGTTTAATTTTAAGGCTAATAGTCAAAAAAAAATGTTAATCTCAAACGGAATCCTCCCGATTTGGTAAAAAGCATTTTTTAGGAGTGCGATCGTCCCGCACAGCAAAGCCTCTACGTCTCTAGCGAGTTCTCACAGCGAACCGTCCTGTGAAATAAGAATCGTGCTGAAAAATGCGATTTCAAGGGAGCATAAAAATACCCTCTCCGATATAGAGAGGGGCTTAAAATCCCCAAAAACTTCGCTAAACTCGCGTTAAAAACTGTGCTATCTATCAACAACAGTCCAAGACGCTGCAGCCGGGTTTTTTTGATCAAACACTTCACTCCATTCCGGTACCCGGCTAAAAATAACCGGAACGCTTGAGTTTGTGTGTCTCCAAGACAGAGAAATACTTGGCGTAAGCCCTTAGCGGCCGTCTTTGTCAATGTCGCCAGGAACAGCCCGTTCCACCCGATCCCAAGCGTCGCGCGTGGCGTGCTTAGCTTTTTCCCAACTCACTTTAGACTTACCGCGATTTGTTTCGTAGTCGCGCTGCAAATCCGGTTCGATCTCGTTGAATTTCTTACCAGTAGAGCCATAGCGGCTGTATCCCTCATAACCGGTGCGGTATGCAGGCTGATAGTCTTCATAAGTTGCGCTAGTGTCCACGTAAGGACGGGAACTGTAGTTGCTTTGCCAGTAAGCATCTTCTACCGTGGGGTCGATCGCCTCGCCCACACCTTTGCCCACCAAACCGCCGCCAAACGAACCCACCACAGCGCCGACAACTGCTCCTACAGGCCCGCCGATGGCACCGCCGATCGCAGCACCCGCAGCACCGGCACTCGCCGCACCGATACCCGTTGCCACTGGATGAGCCCCTGTTTCCCCCGAAAGCGGGTCGAGGTTAGCATCAGGTTCATGTACCGTTTTTTTGTCATCGCTCATGATATTTTTTCCTTTTATCTAAATGTAACTATTATTGAATTTACCTTTTAAATTCATATCTATTCATCTGCCTTAAGGATGAATCTGCTAGCTTAAAAAGAAGGGAAATGAGAACATACTTTTTGACTCAAAAACGAGTTTTACACGCTACTCTTAAACAATAAGGTGCGCCGAGGCGCACCCTAGATAATTCTTTTCAAGTGAGTTCTGAACTCGGCTCAAATGTCTACTCGCTGAAGCTGTGTATTTACCAGCAACTTGAGTTAGATATAAATCTCTTGATTTATTAGTTGCCCGTGACCTTTTCGATCAAATCTTCAGCTTTTTGAACTATTCCTTCTTGCGGGTGTTCTCCCTTGTACTCCTTTAAGCTTTCGTCGTAAGCTTTCTCAACCTTTGCAGGATTTTGAGAGGTTTTGACTATTTCTTCGTAAGCTGCTTGGGGATTGAGATCCTCGAAACTTTCTGCGGGGTCAGTAATTTTAGCTTCTGGCGGCGCCTGAGTTCTGTCTTGGCCTGCGTAGGCAGCCTGACTGGGTACTACCGCTAGACTTAACAGACCAATGAAAGCCAGGGTACAGACCAGCAAAACGCTTTGGCTCAATGTTTTTCCGAGAGCTTTGAAAACCCGCTTCATATCAACTTCTCCTCGTATTTTTCCGCAAAAATTATGGTGTTTGTCGCCCCTTCACTGCGATCGCACATTTACAACCTTGGTTCAAGCGCAATCTTTGTCGCAGCTACCGCATCTAGAGCGAGCCAAAAGGGATGTTTCCCGTGACATCCCATATCTTAAGCGCCTGCTTGTTACTATTACTTCTACCAAAAGATAGATTAGTTATACAAGCGGAACTCATCTCCTATGATGGGCGCTCGCAATTCCTGCGAGGAACCCTATCTAGGGGTTTTTTCATCAATTACGAAGCCCCTGACTCTTCTTTTTCGGCGCGTCTTTCGCATCTTCGCAGTTCTGGAAAAAATTCCATTTTTGAACATTTTAAATTGCTATAAATAACCTAACTCACTACAAAACCACCTGCTCTATCTCTAGGTTTCTGTTCTGCATAGCTCGTTCAAATAGCTCAGTAGAAAGAGCTTGCTCTACCGACCAAACGCCCGGTTTTTCCAGTTTACGTTCTAACATTAATTGAGCTATGCTGCCAGTACCGATGCCCGTAGCGACGGCAGCACTGGGGTGTACCGCTGTCGAGCAAACTTTAGTCGGTTTGCCGTTTTTGAGACCAGTCACTTGCGATCGCACTGCCACACCAACCCCACTAAAACTATTAGTAACACTGGTCATCCCATAACTGACATAGGAGAGAAATTCAATCACGGAGTTATTTTTGAGCCAGCTAGCCGGCCAATACTTGGCAACAAACCACGTAAGGTGATTGTAAAGGTCGGGAGACGTACCGAATTTAGTCACAACTGATTTGACGGGGAAAGTTTCGGGCAAAGTGATTGCTTCCGGCATATCGAACCAGTAAACCCCTGTGTTGCCGTAGGGTGCGGGAAATTCAATTGTTTCGCGATCGCTGTAGGGTTGTACTTGCTGCCACTTGCGATCGGCCCAAACGTCAAAAGGGGTTTGCAAACCTAAAAAAGTGGTTCTCATGACGGTAACGCCAGCGCCGCCCGAACCTCCGACAACATAACTCAAATGGATGTGTTCTGCTTCATCTAATTGTTCCACATCTCGCCGCACCATGCTATTAGAAACACCGGGAAAAATTCCCGTATTAATAATAGCCGTTATCCCAGCATTCTTAGCAGTTTCGCGCAACTCTAAAGCCCTGCGAGTAAAACTGCGGCTGTCGCTGACATCAGTATAATTAACGCCTGCTTCTATGCAAGTTTTCAATACACTGGCGTCTCGGTAGTGAAAAGGCCCGGCACAGTGAACGACGAGATTAGAGGATGAAACCGCTTGGTGCAGGGCTGCACTGTCTGCTAAATCTAAAGTTTGGAAATGCACCCGATCCGGCGGCAATCCCCGCCCAATAGAGGCTTCAGAATTGCGTCCGGTAACAGTAATTTCCGCGTCGGTATGGGTAACAAGGTCTTGGGCAACGCTGCTGCCAATTCGTCCCCGACCGCCGACAATCAAAACTCGGTTTGCCATCGCTAAAAAAAGGGTAACGCCACTTCTCAGTTTCTCAAATTGGGGCCAGCGTTTTCATCCGCATAAAGTATGAATTGAGGAGAATGCGAGATGCTGGGGGATCGGCGGCGATCGCCCTGATCCAGAGATGGGCAGGGGCGAGAGACAAAGAGAATGAGTTGTTAATTTAGTTGCCCGTACTAGCTTTACAAATCGGGAGGAACAATAAACCCCCAAGAAGTAACTCTGACTCGCTCTAGCCCTAGAATTTTAGCAATCTGAACAACTCGATCGTATTTTTTCGCTTCCAGGATTGTTTTTAGCTAGATGTTTCAATGCCTCATATTTGATTGATTCATCAGTTATCAATAGAGCAAATTTTTAAATTTTATCCAAATAGTTTTGGGTGTTTTTTGAATATACCTCTTGCCAACTAATTTTAGTTAGGCTATAAAAAAATTGCTTAATGGGAGCAGAGTGGGGAGCATCTCACCTGGGCAGCCCAGCTAAAAATTGGAGGTGGGAACCCGATCGAAATCGTCGCCGCTGTTATGGTCTCCGTTGTAATTTGTTGTCAGCACTTTACAATTATAAGATCGCGAAGGGGACGAACAGAAACAGAAAAACTTTACCTCCGAGGATTGCTTTCCGGTTGCAGTCCCGCCGAAATCGCTCGCCAACTGTTTCAGAGTTCCAAAAGTGCAGAATTTTATTTATGTAAAACTTTATACCAATATGTTAAAAAACTCGCAGATGTACCTAACGAACCTGTAGGCAATTGGCGCAATATTTGCGATCGGCTACAGGAAGCCGGATATAAAACTCAGTCTTCTCCTGAATTTAAAATAAATAATTCTCTACCCCCAGAAGCATTAGTAAAAATAGTTGGTATAGGTGTGATTGAGAAAAATACAATATCAATTGATATTAACATTCGACTACAATTCCCCTCTACTGAGGAAACTCCGAAAAAAGAAGATTTGGATAAAGAGGATTAGATGGGCGATCGCACTTGGGGACAGAAACGGCTATCGCCCCTGCACAGAGAAGCAAAAATGTTAATAATCTTATAGCTGATAGTTTGAGAAGGAACTTTTTGATAAAATATCAAAATTAAAACTGGTCGCACCAGTTGCGATTTTACCTAAAATAATCAAATTAGTCAAATTTATGTCTCGATTAAGTATCAGATCGAACAACAAAGCTCTGGGCTTTGTGGTGGGTTTATTAATTTTTGTCATTTTTATTCCCGGATGTTGGGCTTTAACAACTAATATTGCTCCCACACCAGTACGGCAAGTAGATAACAAAGTAGCGGTGCGTGCAGATGTACAAAATACATCAAATTCTCGCTCTTCTTTAGGAGTTGGGCTTAATGGTATTGCTGACTACTCCACACAATTACCCTTTTTAGATGCTTTCAAATCTTCTAGACAATGGATAACTCAATGCGTTAGCGGACAACCAAACTGTAAAGGTGAATGGGATACAGAGGAGTATAATCTTTTAAATCTTGATGAAAATGGGTGGGTGAAGTCTCTCCCATCCCCCGAAGATGCTCCTAAATATACCAGGGTAAGTACGCTATTACTTAGGGAAATCCCCAATCGCTATCCTTCAGGGCAATATATTGTTACTTATGAGGGTGAAGGTGCGATCGAATATGGCTTTGATGCCAAAAAAGATGAGGCTGCGTCGAAACCTGGGAGGGATATCCTTAATGTCGATGCCACGCAAGGCGGAGGCATCATGATTATAATTACTGCTACCGATCCCAAGAAAACAGGGAACTATATCCGCAATATTAAAGTTGTTCACTCCCAAGATGAACAGCTTTTTCAACGTGGTGAAATATTTAATCCGCTGTTTATAGACAAGATTAAAAAATTTAGAGTCTTGCGTTTTATGGACTGGATGGGGACAAATGGTTCAGAACAAAAAGAATGGTCAAACAGACCTAAACCAGAGAGTATATCCTATGCTGACAGAGGAAATGTTCCCATAGAAGTTATGGTGAATTTAGCTAACAAAGTCCAAGAAGAACCCTGGTTTAATATGCCACATCAGGCTACGGATGAATATATGACTAACTTTGCTAAAATGGTCAAAGATAGTTTAGATACCAAGCTGAAAGTTTATGTAGAGTATTCTAATGAGGTTTGGAATTGGTCATTTCCACAATCGAATTATGCTTTGGAACAAGGTAAAGCGAAGTGGGGAGATAAAGGCGATGCTTTTATGCAATGGTACGGAATGCGTACGGCTCAAATGTGCGATATCTGGAAAGGTGTTTTTGGGGATCAAAAGAATCGAGTTGTCTGCGTGTTAGGAACTCAAAGAGCCTGGAGAGAGTTAGAAACTTATGCTTTAGAGTGTTCCTATTGGGTAGCTGAGGGCAATAAACCTTGTTATCAACACGGGATTGATGCCGTAGCCATAGCGGGATATTTTAGCGGAAACTTGGGCGCGAAAGAAAGTGTTAGTACAGTAGAGTCTTGGTTGAATGACGCAGATGGCGGATTTAGCAAAGCTTTTAAGCAATTAAGAGAGGGCGGGTTACTGCCGGGGTTCAAAGATAGTTTGCCCGATGTTGAGAATGACTTTAAGTATTTCTTAGATGTGGCTCAAAAAAAAGGCCTCAAGTTATTTGTTTACGAGGGCGGTCAACATATTGTAGGTATTGAAGGAGTTGAGAATAACGAAAAACTGACTCAGTTTTTTATGGAATTAAATAGGCGTCCAGAAATGTATGATATCTACACCCAATTACTGAATAGTTGGAAACAAGCTGGAGGGAGTCTTTTCATGCACTTTGTGGATGTGAGTTCATTTAGTAAGTGGGGAAGTTGGGGCGCTTTGGAGTATGTGGAACAAAAGGGTTCGCCTAAGTATGATGCTTTGATGGATTTTATTGATAAGAATCCTTGCTGGTGGGATGGCTGTGCTGTCGAGGGATGATCGGGAATTGGGTGCAATCAAGAATCGTTCGATCGCACTTCCTCAAACTCTTCAGCATTCCCCGGCAAACCCGAACCCTCGCTACTCCTCAACCTGGGCGATTCCCCATTACTCGCACCGGCACCGTAACCCCCAGAATATCTGTCCTCCAAACCCGACTCCCTCAGCGCCAGCGCACTTCTTTGACTCGGCGACAATCTCTCTGTTGAACGGCGATTTGTCCCAGACATCGGTGGCTTGCGAGTTAAAGTTTTCCAAGCAGCCTTAATCCCAGTCACCACGCTGCGAGTAGTTACCTGCACGTTTTGCGCCTGCTTTTTGGCGCTACCAATACTTCGATCGACCTGTTTGACAACCTCGCCCGCACTTTGCACTCCCTCGCTGACATCATCCGTCAACTCGCTAATTTCCAGCCCCGTCAACCGAATCGCCTCCAAAGTGGGCGGAAATTCGCGAGAAAGCGTGTCAGCGAGCTTTTCCACGCTGCGGGCTGCGCGTGCCAGCGCTTGCACCGCAGGTATTAAAGTCACTAAAACAGCAGTCAGGCTAACTGCTACTAGCAAAATTGAAAGTCCTAGCCAAAATATGGGATCACTCACTTGAATCTGGGATTGGGGGTTGAGAATTTCATGCCATTTAGCGGATGGGAGGGCGCGACGGGGGACTCACTTCAGTTTCAGCTTCCGACAGTGTTTGCCGTTCCCGCTGAGTCGCTTCCAAACCCGCCGCGATCGCCTCTTTGAGTCTAATCAAAGTTTCGTCCCAATTTCGGATTGCAGTTTCAGAAAGTCGATCGGCCTGCAACTGCACGCTAGTGGATAAATCCTCCGCCAACTCCGGCAAAGCATCGGCCGATTTTTTCAATATCTGCCGCGTCTCCTTGCCTGGTCGCGGTGCCATCAGCAAGCCAGTCACGGCCCCGATCGCAGAACCTACAAGTAAACCGCCAATAAAGAATCCTGAACGTTTAGTTGACATTTGTATAACTTCTCTCCATACACCAATTTTAGGGGCGTTTGCCCGATCGCAGCCATTTACAAAGGTAGAAATATTGTTGAAAATCCTAGGGAGTCAGCACGGGCGGCAATTTTAGGATAGCTTACCTGAAAGGTCGATCGCGCCTGGACCAAAGCATCCGCCCCAAACCCAGCAATCCCAAAAGTTGCTGAACCTGTTGCAGTTGCAATTCTAGTTGTTGATAACGTAGTCGCAGTTGGTGGGTACCTTGCTGCCTTTTACCAAGGAAATCCGGCGACATAGTGAGGACATTGCTGCTACAGCGTTCGATTGCTGCGATCCGAAGTTCCAAACGTGCGATCGTCCGCCTGATTTTCCACACTTTCGCAGCGATATAAAAACAGACCAGAGATATCATTAAATTGATAATTACCACACCAGCCAGCATTATTTTACCTGCTTTCAACTAATCCCTTTTACCATCTCAATAACCTTTCAGTCGTCTTCAGACGACTTAAGCTTTGAGGCAGGGGTTTAAACCCCTGCCAGACTGCCGGAGTATTGCCACCGCCTCAAAATACCCCTTGTAAAAGTTTTAAGCCTGAGACATAGCAGGCAAACAAACCTTCGTACCGCCCAAACCGCAATAACCATTCGGGTTTTTAGCAAGATACTGCTGATGATAGCTTTCTGCGTAATAAAACTCAGGAGCATCAATAATTTCAGTAGTAATCTTGCCGTAACCGGCCGCCGTCAAAGCCTGCTGGTAAGCATCTCGCGAAGCTTCAGCTAACTGCATGTGGCTGGCTGAATACGTGTAAATGCCCGATCGATACTGAGTACCAGAATCATTGCCCTGACGCATTCCTTGAGTAGGATTGTGACTTTCCCAAAAAACTTTGAGCAGCGTTTCGTAACTAATTACTTTCGGATCGAACACAACCAGGACTACTTCATTGTGTCCCGTCATCCCGCTGCAAACTTCGTTGTAAGTAGGATTCGGAGTAATCCCGGCTGCGTAGCCAACAGCAGTCGAAAAAACTCCATTTTGCTGCCAAAATTTGCGTTCCGCTCCCCAAAAACAGCCCAGGCCAAACAACGCAGTCTCCATGCCGTTTGGAAAGGGAGGTTTGAGCGGATTGCCGTTAACAAAGTGACTTGCCGGTACCGACATCGACTCTGCCCGTCCTGGTAATGCCTCTTGGGGAGAGGGCAGGCTCGACTTTTTGCCAAATCCAAATAGCACCATAAGTTTGTGAGGGGATCTATGATAAACGTCTTTACCTTACTTAATAATATCAGATGTATACTGAAAATAGTGGCCCTCTTAAAGGTAGAAGGTAAAAACCAGAAGGCAGATTTTTTTTACGGAAGGTTTTTGGTGATACTGCTCACTGCCAACGCAGTTTTAAATCACATCATGCAGTGTTCTATGTCACCAAAATATACCTAAAATATCACCTATTGTTCAGGTATAAATCACGCGGATTTGAGGCAAAATAGCCGATTATTAAAGGTATGGTGTTGTAGTAGTTATTCAATACCATTTATTGGGAGTGTGTAGAAATGGCCGCTAAACCTTGCAGTCAACCTTTAAAATCTAATCCGTTTATTACTTATCGCGACCCACTTACAGGCAAGTGGATTGTGGTAAATCAGACTTTGCCCAAAGCAGCAGAACAAGCACAGCTAGCAGCAGCTTGAGTTCTCATATTAATTCTTGACCTAAAAATTAACCATTATTTCAAACTGCAGGACTTACGCAAAAAGTTATTGGACGCGCTACTTATATTCGTAAGGTGCTTACCTAAGCACCTTACTTTGAAACATTTCTCATCTCTTTTTGCAGTTCCAAATACCGATAGAGATATTCCGAAATTATCCCGTGCAAAAACAAGTCGCGTGCCGCATTAAATGGACTGTTGGGCGCTAGCGGATGGCGATTGACAATTACATGATTCCAGTCGCAATTTCCGGTAATCTCGCTGACGTACACTCCGAAGTTTTCATCTAACTGAAGCGACATCACTGCTCGCGCAAATTCGTCGCTAGTCAAACACAGAGAATAAAATACTTTAAACAATTCGATCGCCGATTCTAAATCCAGAATGTTTAGCCATCTGCGTTTTTCAAAATCTATAGCAACTTCTACTGGTTGAATGCTATCATAATTTATTCCCCGTTTTTTGACGAGTTGCAACCAGTTAGGATGTGTCAGCATTGCCTGGTTGTAATCCCAGACAAAATTATAGAGAATTAAGTCGTGTTCGAGAAACGCATTTTCAGCTAAATCGTTAACAGTGCGCGGATAAAGCTTTGACTTTTCTATCTGGGTGTCGGGCCCGTTGTCAATCAAGAAGTTGATAATGTTGGAGCCGATGCAGATGTGTCGGACAATTAAATAACAAGCTTCTGGCGAGACAAAGTTATTCAGGAAAAATGCAGCCGATTTGTGCATTAAAGTGTAAGCGCGGAATTGAAATGGCAACAGGCGCTTTGTTGTCATAATTACCGCCAGCAACAAGTTAGCAATTACTTTGATCGGGATGAGTAAATAATTGCGAGTCCAGTTTTGCAAATCCCGCATCATGTATGCTTTTGCCACTAAATCGACGGGAATAGATCGATCGCAAAACAACACATCCCAAACATTCGGATCTCGGCGGTTGTAGGGTTTGGTAGCGTAAGGGACTTTTCGCTCATCAGGGAGATTTTCGGTATCTTGTTTTTGCAGCTTTTGCATTAGCGAATTTCCTCCAATTGCAGCAAATATAAACGAGCAGTGACGCGAGCAGTTTTGACAATGCGGCGGGCAATATCCTCTGTCATCCATTCGGCATTAATCAAATTTTCTAGTTTGGCTAAGTGCGACTCGTCATTAGAGCCGTGATAAGCTAAAAACGATACTTGTTCGGATTGCAAACCGAGAGTTTCTTGAATTTGTTTTGCCCACTTTCTCGCCAACCGATTGCCCAATCCTTCGATAATAAACATACTGCCAATTAAATCAACCGGATTGTCCCGCGATGCTTGGTGGAAGATAAAAGCTGATAGTGCTTCGCTGCCAATATTCTTATCATATTCCACAATTTTTGCCAATTCACCGCCCACAGAAACATAATTTTGTTCTAGCATTTGATAGTCGCGGTGTTCGTCTTGAGCGTGGCCGATAAAAGTCGATCGCAGGCGAAAGTCACTCATGTTAGAAGCAGCGCGAGCAATCCAGCGAGCTCCCTCTACAACTTGCGGCCGGAGATTGCACAGCAAAGCTTGATAATCTTCTATTGTAAACTCTCCCCGGTACAATTTGCGGACAATAGGAACAGAACGAATTTCGCGATCGAACTTCAGCCAAATCCATGCTAACTCCCGCAACAAATAAGCTTGCGGAGAGTTGGGGTGTTCGGGTTTAACGCTTTCGAGAGGCGAAGCTTCGGGAACCTCATGAAAGTTAGAAAATTGAGAACTCATAGGCTTATGGGTATTTTCCACAGCAGTTAACATCATATATGCCGTTGTAAAGCGCCCGCTTTCCGGGACAAAACAAAAGATTTTCTGTCCCGGCTGCAACTTGCCCGAATTGAACAATTCCTCTAACATCAAATAAATCGAGGCGCAGCCTGTATTTCCCCGTGTGTATAAGTTGGTAAACCATTTTTCTTGAGGAATCATGCAGCCTGCTTGTTCCAGAAGTTCTACAATTTGCCCCCGGAAAAAGTGAGACGAATAGTGGCACAGCAGCCAGTCGATTTCCTGCGGACAAACTCTCCCGCCTTTAATCAACCGCAGCCAACCTTCAACGCCTAATTTCATTACATTGTCCAGCAAGCGAATATTTTGCCGCAAGTCAAAAGCTCCTGCTGTGGCTGCATCGAGGTAGGAGGAATAATCCAACCAGCTTTTAGTTGATGTTTCGTTGGCTAATCCTGAATACATACAAACAGGATAAGCATTGGCGTGAGAAACGAGTTCAATCCATTCTATTTTTAAACTAATTCCTGTTGCGCTAGGATGGTTTTGGAGCAAGAATGCTCCGGCACCGTCGGAGAGCATCCAGCGCAGAAATTCTGTATCGAAAGGCAGGGGTTTTCCCGTTTGCACTGAAGTCTCTGTTTCAAATTTGGTGTTTTTGAACAGGCGCGAGGGAAATTCGGAAGCGACGGCAATTGCTGTTTGTTTTTTGCCGAGTTCGATTTGAGAGGCGGCGTAATTTAAAGCACTAACTCCGGCACAGCAAACTCCTTGAGTTGACACTATTTCTAGGGGAGATAATTCGGAAAGTTCCCCATGTACTGTGCTGGCAAATCCCGGTACTAATAAATCTGGTAAAGTAGTAGCGCAGGCCAGTAAGTCGATCGCCCCTGGTGCCAAATTTGCCTGGGCGATCGCGTCACGGACGGCCAAAGCTGCCATTTTGCTGTTAGAATATAGTGTTTGCTGCTGTTTGTCGATCGCGTAGTAGCGCTGTTGAATGCCGTTACTGTTGAGAATTCGCTGCCTGACTCTCGAAGGGCGCGAGGCAACTTTACCGAGATATTCTTCCATCTCATCATTATTAATCGGTTCTCCCGGCAAAAATTTTCCCATCCGATTGATATAAGCACTGTACATGGGGTAAACCTCCAAAGTTGCTAATTTACTCAGGTTCGTTGCTTTGTTAAATCAAGCCATAAAATATCTAAAATTGATGGTGCTTTGTGAAGCAGTGAACTTGCAAGGAGGAAGCAGCTATCTTGTAGAGTCGCCGGAAATCAGGCAAGTTGAGCAACAGCGACAACAAGTTACCTGAAGCGGGGTGAAGTTTTATGTAATTGAGCCAATATGTAACTAGAGTTCCTTCGCAGCTTCCGGACTGAAATGGATATTGCAAAACTAGATACTTGGTATTCTTCTTCTCAACGCCGCACGGCTGTTTCGCTGTTGATGAAACGAGTAGGCGTAACTCGCACTAGGGCTGAATGCTTTATCAGGCTTTGGGTTTACTTATCGGTGAAACAGCTTCAGGAAAGCCAGCCCCGTCTCAAACCACCGCTGGCAAAACTGGAAGTGCCAGCAACAGAAGTGCAGTGCACTCACCGGGAAGCCGCCGAACTATTTTACTCCGATTCCGATCGCGGGAGCGATCGCGCCGCCGGAATGATGTTAGATAAATTAGCAGCACTCGGATTAATCGCAAAACACTTTGATGGTAACGCTACGGCAATTCAAATTCAACCAGTTTCAGAAATTTTAGAAACCGCCGAACCTCAAAAGCCAGTACAACTCCAATTAGATGACTTCAACCCTCGGTGCGACGCGATTCCCGTTGCCAATTTATTAGCCACAAATTACAACTGGATGAACCGCAACACTAACGCCGTTCCCCACAAAATTGCTAAAATTCTCCGCCTTTTTGCCAGTCAATACTCAAAGGGAATGCGAGTTTTACGCCGTTCAGATAATTTCAATCCAGTCGGATTTTACTTACTTTATCCCACAGCTAGCGAATCTGAAGTAAATTTTTTTAATGCTCCTAGTAAAGGGCTTCATTTAAGTTCTATTTCCGATATCGATCCTTTCAAGATGGCGCTACCAGGAGATATAAATTGCCAGTCAGTATTTGTCCGCAGTTGGATGATCGATCCGCAGTATTTGTCAGAATACCGCATTGCTTTTCTCGAAGACGCACAAAAAGTTTTAGGCGAAATGCAAACAGATTTTCCAAATCTTTGCGACTTGTACACGCTGATGATTCACCCCATGTACGAAAAACAGTCCCTGGCTTTAGGATTTCATAAGACTAGCAGTGATAGTCAGTTATCTGTTTACTGGATGTATCTAGCATTGGATAGATTTTTGGCATTAAATATCAAAGAAGCGTTGCTCAAACTGTAATAGACATCTGGTAAATAGCCAGTCAATGGCAGGCAGGATGCCTACACCACAAGAGTTCTACTCGTTACCAGGCTCTGCCTCCAATTTTCGCAAGCAAGCGAGGCAGAGCCTCTCGACATCGGTTCCCAGGCATAGCCTGGGCAACCAGTTAATTGCCGAATCATCTTGTTGTCTATAAAACTTCCCGTCCCAAATAGGGTTGTAAGGCTTCCGGCACTTTTACAGTTCCGTCTGGCTGCTGGTAATTCTCCAAAATAGCCGCCATTGTCCGGCCCACAGCTAAACCGGAACCGTTAAGGGCGTGAACGAATTGAGTGCCTTTTTTACCAGCTTCTTTAAAGCGAATATTTGCCCGTCGCGCCTGAAAATCTGCGACGTTGGAACAACTGGAAATCTCGCGGTATTTGCCCGCAGATGGCAGCCACACCTCTAAATCGTAGGTTTTTGCCGCCGCGAAACCTAAGTCGCCCGTACACAGTGCGATCGCCCGATAAGGCAATTTCAACGCCTGCAAAACTCCCTCAGCATCCTGCACTAACTTTTCGTGTTCTGCCTCGGAGGTACTCGGATGCACGAGTTTTACCAATTCAACTTTATTAAATTGGTGCAATCGAATTAATCCCCTCGTATCTTTGCCGTAACTGCCAGCCTCGCGCCGAAAACAAGGAGTATAAGAACAGTGATAAATGGGCAACTGTTCGGCTGTCAAAATTTCACCTCTGTACAAATTGACAACCGGAACTTCGGAAGTAGGAATTAACCACAAATCGTCTTGGTCGCACTTGAAACTTTCTTCAGCAAATTTGGGTAATTGACCCGTAGCTGTGAGGGATTCAGTGTTAACTAAAAATGGGGGAATAACTTCTACATAACCAGCTTTTGTGTGGCGGTCAAGCATGAATTGAATAATCGCTCTTTCCAGGGCTGCCCCGGCTCCCATTAAGCTCACAAAGCGGGGCTGAGCAATTTTTACTGCCCGTTCAAAGTTGATAATTCCTAATTTTTCGCCGATTTCCCAGTGTGGCAAAATTCCCGTATTTTGGGGAATGTATTCGTCTCCCCAGCGCCGGATTTCGACGTTTTCTTCTTCATTTTTGCCGATCGGCGTTGAGGAACCCGGCAAGTTTGGCAGCGGTAGCAATAAAGCTTCTATTTGAGCTTTTAGCTCTTTTTCCTGTGCTTGCAATTCGTTCGACTCGGTGCCGACTGCGTTGCCTTCTGCCTGCAGTTCCTGAATTTCGGGTGATTCGAGGGGTAAACCCGATTTTCTTTTTTGACCGATGAGTTTGGCAATTTCGTTGCTGCGGGCTTGTAGTTGCGATCGCTTGCCTTCCAACTCCCGCTGCTGTTTGTCTAATTGCAAAATCGGCTCGATTTCATAGTTACCTCCGCGCAGGTTGAGGCTTTCTTGCACGGCTTGCGGGTTTTCTCGGATTAATTTGAGGTCTAGCACAGATTTATTCTAAATCTTAAATTTTAGAGCGGCTGGGACAGAACGAGATGATATAGCAGCTTTGTTAATCATTGGCATATTGAATCATAATTTATTCTGACTCAAAATCTTCGTTGGGTGTCACCCCTGGAGGGTGACACCCCACAAATGTATGTTATAGTTGCAAATATTAGTAGATGCACCCTGATAATTTTCTACCCCAGCCAGCGATGGTAGGGGTTTTTTGTTGTGTGGCATGGAATTGAAGCCTTGGATGCACTCTCAGTCTAAAAAACCCGGTTTCTCGCGATTATCGTCTCAAATGAGGCAATTACGTCAAGAAACTGGGTTTTTGCGTCCAAGACTAGGTTACTAAAATATCTTTCCGCTTAAAAGTTAAAGCCAGTGCGAAGCAACCAAACCCATTGAGTGTCGTTGCGGCTGTCATTCTCTGGATTAACAACGGCCCAAACACCAGGGGTGATGGAAATGTTGTCGTTGACCTGAAAGCGATAGAAAGCTTCAATGTGATAGGAAGTATCTCGCTCGCGGCGCACATTACTGCTCGTCACGCGACCTGGTAAACCCACTAAAATCCCCGGTAGGTTGCCTTGACCTCCGACATCTGGGAAACTGATCCCGATCGCTGCATACACAATATCGGCGCGATCGTCCCCGTCAACATTTAGCAAAACCACGCCACCTCTACCATCAGAAACGCTGCTAACACCAGAATTTTCGGCATTGGCGCGAGTATAAACGCCCCAACCGTGAACTTGCAACCGAGGAGCAAGGCGGTAAAATCCTTGTACGCCTACAGAATCGCTGGAGGTAGCAATATTGTCCCCAAACGGTCGCGCAGCCAGAAAACTGCCCGTACCGCCGGTGAGGTCGGCTTTACCGCTTGGTGCAAAGGTTCGAGAATAGGCTACGCCAATGGCTCCGCGATCGCCCCGGTAGGCAAGCTGAACCAGAGCATTGTAGGAACCGTTGAATAAACCGTTACTTTGCTGCGAGAGATTGGGATTGCCGGCAACATAGCCCACAGTCAGGGTGAGGTTTTTGACGATCGTCCAGTTGACAGCAGCACCGCCACCTCCCCGGCGGTAGAGGGGATTGTATTGTCCGAACTTCGAGGGAATTCCCTCACTATCGCTGGCGATCGTGGGAGGAGTCAGCAAATCCGTAATATCGGGATACCCGACACCTGTGGGGCCGACGGTCAGCGCCAGATTAGAGGTCAGCGGGGTGACATACAATACGTGAGGGACGGTGATTGTGTTATCGACATTGCCATCAAAGTTCAAGGCCGTCATATTTGTACCCGTCTCATCGGCAATCCTGCCCAAGTTGCCGAATTCCAAACGGGTTCTCAGCATATCGCGACCGGTGAAGCTGGTTTCAAAATTTAATCGCCCCCGGTTGGCAACAATAGTGTTGGTGCGATCGCGCGAATCCCCAACACTGTTGCCGGAGGTATCTGTTACCACCACGATAATTTCCGCATTCAGCTTCGTCGTAGTCGAGAACTGATTCGTTTCTAGTTCGGCTGTGCGTGCATTGAGAGCATCGACTCGACCCCGCAACACCGATAATTCAGTGGCAAATTCTGCTTGCAGCTTTTGGACGATCGCTAAATCTTCCGCAGTAATCGGGTTGGTTGTTCCTGCGGCAATTAGTTCGCTGACTCGATCGAGACAGCTATTCAATCCTGCGGCAAATTCGTACCGCGTCAGCGCCCGGTTTCCTCTGTAAGTTCCATCGGGATAACCGACAATGCAGCCGTAGCGTTCAACTAAAGATTGCAGCGCCTGAAACGCCCAGTCAGTGGGTTTTACATCCGAGAGTTGAGAGACAGAATTCACCTGCGCGAAGGGTTTTTCTGTCAAGGTATTTAACGGTTCAGGAGCAACTAATCTATCAATTGGGGCCGCCAAACTTGGGGATGATGTTAGTAGAAATACACCAGGTGTTCCGAGTATAAAAGCAGTAATCAGGTGAAAAAAATGCTGGATGTGCATAGGACAAAGCTCCGCATAAGGAACCGATCGCCAGAATGAGCAATACAGCCACCTTCTAGACTGTTAGGACGTTCTTAATAGCTGTAACCCTTGGTATTATTGCATTTGCCTTTTTCCTTCTTCCTTCCCCCCAAGGGGGGCAGGGGACTTCTTCCTTCTTCCTTCTTCCTTCTTCCTTCTTCCTTCTTCCTTCTTCCTTCTTCCTTCTTCCTTCTTCCTTCTTCTATACCTTTACGCTGCGCTTGAACCGGTGCGAACTTTGTCAATCGTCACGGCGATAATTATCACCAGACCTTTGACAACTAACTGCCAGAAGAAAGACACATTCATGAGAGTTAGTCCATTGTTGAGCAGGGCAATAATTAAAGCCCCCAGCAAAGTACCCCAAATAGTGCCAATTCCACCTGTAAAACTCGTTCCTCCCAAAATTACAGCAGCGATCGCATCTAATTCGTAGCCTTGCCCCAACATCCCCGTCGCACTGTAGAGGCGCGACGCGCTCATAATTCCACCTAAACCAGAAAGCAACCCACTCACGCCATAGACAAATAACAGCACGCGACTCACCTTAATACCTGTCAATCGTGCTGCCCGAATGTTGCCTCCCACGGCATAAATATGCCTCCCCAGAACAGTCCGCCGCAAGACAAACCAACTCGCTAAAACTGCTAGAAAAGCGATAATAACCAACCAGGGAATTGGCCCGACATAATTGTTGCCTACCCACGCGAAATTCAAATTTCTATTGATAACTGTAGTGCCGTTAGCTACTAAATAAGCAACTCCCCGTAAAGCAGTGTAAGAACCCAGGGTTACGATGAACGGAGGCAAACCCAAATAGGCAACTAGGGAGCCGTTAAGCAATCCCAAAAATACTCCGGCTATTAACGCCGCCGGTACGGCAAACCAACCCAGACCTGGGACTAAGGAAACCAGTACCCCGACTACGGCAGTGACACCCAAAATCGAGCCGACAGAAAGATCAATTCCGCCAGTCAAAATCACAAAAGTCATGCCGGTAGCTAGGACAATATTGATCGATGCTTGCCGGATGACATTGATCAAATTTCCTACGGAAAGAAAGTTGGGCGTTACCAGGGAAAAAATTATACAGATGCCAACCAAAATCGGCAGGATACCGGCCACTTGGATAAAATTTCTCCAAGCTTGAGATTTACTGGCTTTTTGGCGATCGCTCCCTGAACTTCTGCTGGTTTTTGTTTGCGTTTGACTCATGATTTTACTACCTCTTTTGCACCAGTGGCATAAGCCATAATGTTTTCTTGCGTAATCTTTTCCCCAGTCGATCCGCCTACTTCACCGACAAGGCTTCCTGCGCGCATCACTAAGACGCGATCGCTCATTCCCACAATTTCAGGCAGTTCGCTGGAAATCATCAAAATAGCTACACCTTTGGCTGCCAAATCGCTAATAATTCGATAAATTTCGCTTTTTGCGCCAATGTCCACACCTCGCGTCGGTTCATCTAGCAAAAGTACCTTTGGGTTGATAGCCAACCAACGCGCTAGCAGCAACTTCTGCTGATTTCCCCCAGAAAGATCCATTGCCCTGATGCTCGGACTTGCAAGGCGAATCTGCAAATTATTAATAGCATCATTGACAACTTTTAACAGAAAATTTGAGTTAATAATGCCAGCTTTTGCTTCTCGATCGAGGACATTCATGGTAATATTCTCACCCGAACTAGCCTCTAAAAATAGTCCGAGAGCTTTGCGATCTTCTGGCACGTAAGCAATTCCTGCGGCCATTGCTTCATTGGGTGTCGAGACATTGAGAGGGCGACCTTCCAGTTTTATTTCACCACTTACCTTCCGATCTGCACCAAAAATTAGGCGAGCAAGTTCTGTTCTGCCAGCGCCAACTAAACCCGCCAAACCCAGAATTTCGCCCGCATGAAGTTGAAAACTGGCCGGCTTTACTTTGTGGCCGTCGCTTAAATTTGTTACCTCAAGAACTACTGCACCCGGTGTTATTTGATGCTTGTGTTCGTACAAATCCTGTAAAGAACGACCTACCATCATTTCCACCAGGCGTTCGGCAGAAATTTCGTGCTTTTCAAGAGAGCCAATATACCCGCCATCTCGGATGACGCTCACGCGATCGGCAAGGGCATAAATTTCTGCCATCCGGTGGCTGATATAAATAATAGCAATCCCCTCATTCCGCAAGCGGCGAACCACTTCAAAAAGCTTATCTGTTTCGCGGTCTGAAAGCGCGGCTGTCGGCTCGTCCATCACTAAAATTCGGCTGTTGTCTTTGAGCGCCCTAGCTATTTCCACTTGCTGCTGTTCGGCAATTGAAAGTGTCGAAACCAGGTCTCCAGCCTCAAAATTTGCATCGAGGTTTTTTAATACCTCAGCGGCCCTACGCCGCATTTCATCTTGGTCTAAAAATGTACCTCCTTTCTTCAGCTCGCTGCCCATAAAAATGTTTTCAGCAACTGTCAGATTGGGGGCGAGATTGAGTTCTTGATAAATAATCGCTATCCCTAAATCTCTGGCTTGACCGGGGTCTGTCATCTTAACAGCTTGACCGTCTATTCTGATTTCACCTGCATCGGCTATGTAGGCTCCCGCCAGAATTTTCATCAGTGTACTTTTGCCCGCGCCGTTTTCCCCCATGAGGGCGTGGACTTCGCCTGGGTAAACGGTGATATTTACATCGTGCAAGGCTACAAAACCGTTAAAGGTTTTTTTAATACCTTGCATTTCCAGGACGGGCTTAGTTTTAATTGAAGGTTGAGTGCTATTTACCATCGTAAATACCGTAAGAAAATCTGCTGGACTATTAAACTTAGATCCCCCCTAGCCCCCCTTAACAAGGGGGGGAGAAGATTCTTCTCAAAGTCCCCCTTCTTAAGGGGGATTTAGGGGGATCTAGACTCGGGAAAAAACGGGATTCCTCAAGGGTTTTAGTCTTAACTTGACACGAAGAAGGTCACTCACTTGTCCAGCCTTTATGTTGATTGACGTTTTCGCGAGTAATCAGCGCGACTGGAATCAGAATGTTTGGATTGGCTGGCTTTTTTCCTTTCAGAATGTCGTTCCCGACTTCAACGGCTTTGGCTGCCATGCGAAATGGATCTTGAGCTGCTGTAGCCACAAAGAGACTGTTGTTCTGCTTGAGCGCATCTAAAGCTTCAGGTGCACCATCAACTCCCACAATGAAAAACTCGCTTCTTTGTGCTTGTTTGGCTGCTAATTCTGCACCGATGGCACAGGGGTCATTAATTGCAAAAACAGCATCAATTTTTGGGAAGGAAGTAAGCAAATCGCTCATGACTCTCAATCCGCCATCGCGGCTGCCTTCAGCGTTCTGATCTTTGGAAAGAACCTTGAGATCGGGATATTTGGAGAGCACACTCTGGCAACCCTGAACTCGCTCGACCACTGAAGCGACGGGAGGCCCGTTGATAATCACAACGCTGCCTTTTCCTTTCAAGCGATCGGCTATATATTGACAGCTTACTTCGCCAGCTTGCACGTTATTTGAAGTAACTGTGGCATCAACGCCTCCCTCGGCAGCGGTATCAACTGCAATTATCGGAATTCCGGCTTGCTTGGCTTTTTCGACAGCGGGTGCAATGCCTTTGGTGTCCGCAGCATTGAGTACAATCATGCTGACATTAGAGGCAATAAAGTTTTCGATTTGATTAAATTGCTGATTTAAATCGTCGCCGCTGGAAACGAGAGTTGTCCTCACGTTTGGACCGCCGATTTTCTTGGCTGCGGCCTCAGCACCTTTGCCAACTTGTACGAAGAATGGATTGCCGAGGTCACGGACTGCTACAGCAACTGATGAAAGTTCGGAGTTGCTTGGTTGTGTGCTGTTTTGAGCGTTCTGGGAAGCTGCGGTGCAACTTGCCAGAGTGCTGCTGAGTAGACTAAAAAGACTGAGTGCGATCGTTACTCGTTTCACCTCAAACTCCAATGAAGGCTCGTTTGGAGAGAGTCGCTCGTAAATATGACGTTGCCAACCTAACATTAGCTTTGTTAGGTTTAAGCTCAAATACCTAATGTTTTAGGTGACAGGCTTTTCTTCGTACATGATTGTACCAAACCTTGTTTCTTTTCTTCTCGTAAAACTTTCTGCCTCGGCTCGTTAGACTGCTTTTGCAAACAGACAAGATACAAATATCCAGTCTCTGTCCTCCCTGCAAAAAAAATCAACGATGCTTGATTTTTTTTAAATGCTTTATGAGCATTAAATTTTGCAGTGGTTGAGAAAATTTTAGGAGAATATTTTCGACAAAATTTTTCAGAAATTGTTTTTAAAACCTGGCAGAGTCATATTGAATTTAACTCTCTATGTTTGCTGATGATAACAGTTCAATACTGGCTCGATATCTATCTTTGGATAGACAAAACTTTTAGCAAAAACTAATGATGGGAGAGCCTCAATCGACACCGATATGCTGCTCCGCAGTCTGGTCGGATGCACCGCACCAACTCAATAAATCTTAAATTTTGGTTGGGGTAGGATATTGTAAAAAATCATTAAGTTTACAGTCAATTACGGTAGATTATAGTAAACTGCAAACAAAGTTTCGCACTCACCCATGCCACCCGTTAAAAAGCCATAGTAAAAAAGCAGATTGTCGCTCAAAACCAACGGTGAGAGTGGGGGAGTCTAATATTTGTCTGTAAAACCTGCAATTACAGTCATCATGACATGGTTTAAAAGCTCTGGACAATGCCGATCGCCCTTTTTGACAAAATCACTATAATTCAATAATTGTCTGCGCTGTCAATAGGTAAATCAGAGATGCGATCGACAAATCACCTATTCTGTTTCCTAGAAATATTTGCCAGCGAAGGCGGCATTCAATCCTACGTTAAAGACATTTTCAAAGCTTACGTGTCAATAACCGGAAACACGAACTCGCCGCCGCAAGCTGAAGTTTTGTTGTTGCGAGATTCCCCAGACTGCAACAATCCTTACGAGTCAAAAAATCTAAAATTTTCTTACCTCAAAACCGAGAATCCCTGGTTGGGCCGTCTTAAGTTTGCTACAGTATTACTAACTCGCTTGCTGCAAAAACGACCGGAACGGGTTTTTTGCGGTCACATCAAACTCGCACCGCTGATTCAAACTTTATGCCAGCCGCTGGGAATTCCCTACACGATTTTAACTTACGGCAAGGAAGTTTGGGAACCGCTTGGGCCCAAATATCAAACAGCAATGAGACAAGCAGACAGTATTTGGACTATTAGCAGGTACACGCGCGATTCCCTACGGGATAGCTTCGCCGCGCGTACTTGCGAAATTAACCAATTAAATCCCGACAAATTCCAAATAGTGCCTTGTACTGTAGATGAAAATATATTTACCACTGGGCCGAAGCCACAGGATTTATTAGAGCAGTACAATCTGGTTGGTGCTAAAATATTGATGACTGTAGCCAGATTGCGATCGACGGATATTTACAAAGGCGTCGATGTCACCATTCAAGCTTTGCCGCAAATAGCCAAAACTTTTCCGACTGTGAAATACTTAGTTATTGGCAGAGGAGACGATCGATCGAGATTAGCCAAACTCGCTGATGATTTGGGAGTTACCGAAAGAGTAATATTTGCGGGTTTTGTACCCACAGAAAATTTAGCAGCACATTACCAGTTAGCCGATGCTTATGTAATGCCCTCCCAGGAAGGCTTCGGTATAGTTTATTTGGAAGCGCTGGCTTGCGGAATACCCGTACTCGCGGGGGACGCGGACGGCTCGGCAGATCCGCTGGAAGATGGTAAACTGGGATGGCGAGTTCCCCACCGAGATTCAGCAGCAGTAGCGCTTGCTTGTGTGGAAATGCTGCGAGGAGAGGATAAAAGGTGCGATCGCCACTGGTTGAGGGAACAAACCCTCGCAAGATTTAGTTTTGAAACCCTTTGTCAATCATTACAAGGAATTTTTCAACCCTCTGACTCAGATAAGCTTATGCCGTAGAGAGCGGTTTCTGGGTGTACAATGGGAAAATTAACTCGATCGACCGCCTGAATTTCTGAGTAGGATAGAGTTATGCCTACCTGCAAAGACACCCAAGGAGACCACCGTGAACCAAGGCAGCCCCAAAATATCTTTCAAGCTACCCCGTATTAGTAATTGGCTGATACTGCTGGGCATCGCGTGTTTGTTGGTGTCTATTGGTTTGGGTTGGATAGTTAAATCAGTGTTGATTGTAGTAGCTTTTTTGTTGCTGACACCTGTGGTCGCATTTTTCGCGCTTCAGTGGTGGCTGAAACGCAATTTAATTGAAGATAAGTGTCCAGTTTGTCAATACGAATTTACAGCTTTAAATCAAACTCAGTTTCAGTGTGCCAACTGCGGCGAACCTCTGCAAATAGAGGAAGGTCATTTTAGTCGCTTGACACCGCCCGGTACGATCGATGTTACCGCAGTAGAAGTATCATCGGTTCAACAGTTAGAAGATTAACCATTGGGAATGGGGAATTGGGAATTGGGAATCGGGCATGGGGCATCGGCCATCGGCCATCGGCCATCGGGCATAAGTTATTTGTTGGTTGTTATTTGCTATTTGCTATTTGTTACCTGTTGGTTGTTATTTGTTACTGGTTGGTTCTAATAACCAATGCCCGATGCCCAATGCGCGATGCCCGATGCCCGATTCCCAAAATTACTTTTCTAAGCGCACTGCATACCACTGCAAAAATTTTCCAGGCCCGACATCTAATTCACAATAAGTATCAATCAAATACTTCGCTTGAGCTTCCACGCCAGATATTTTATGCAAGTCCTGCGGCAAATCTTCGTGTTCCTCAGTTAACACGGCTTTCAGCTTTTCTAACAGTTCCGCCGCAGTCAAAAACTGCTCTGGCTGGTTTGTTTCTAACACCACAAAGGTGTCTTCGTCATACAGTGACATAGTTTCAAAGGTTGAGGTTAATTATTTCTAAAGTTTCGTACACTTAAGCAAACCAAAGTATAAACTCTTAATTACAATTTTTCAGGCCCGGCTCGATCGTGTTACAATTGAACAACATCAGAATTCCTACCGGATTACCGTTATTAACTTACTTGTTAACTGACTTGTTAACCGAGTTGTCAACATATCCGACACAGCATTTCTGAGGAGATTTGTCAAGTGCAAATTTGTCAAGTGTCAAATTGTCAAGAAATATTCGATCGGCTGTATCTAATTATAACTGGCACTATACATTCCCATGATCACATCTTCCACTTCAACCCCAGTTGCGCGCAAGCCCTCTAAATCAGAAGGTCTCAAAGAACGCAGCAATTATTTACGAGAACCCGTTGCGACTGAACTGTTACAAGAAACTACCCACTTCACCGAAGAGGGGCTTCAGATTCTCAAATTTCATGGCTCGTACCAGCAAGACAACCGCGACAATCGAGTTAAAGGACAAGAAAAAGACTATCAGTTCATGCTCCGCACCCGCAATCCCGGCGGGTTCACTCCGCCGCAATTATACCTAGCCTTAGACAAGCTATCTGAAGAATACGGCAACCACACACTCCGCGTCACAACGCGCCAAGGTTTCCAACTTCACGGCGTGTTGAAAAAAAATCTTAAAGCAGTGTTTTCCTCAATTATTAAAAATATGGGGTCAACCTTGGGAGCTTGCGGCGACTTGAACCGCAACATCATGGCACCTCCAGCACCGTACAAAAATCGCCCAGAATACAAGTATGCGCTGCAATACGCTAACAATGTCGCCGATTTGCTGACACCGCAAACCGGTGCTTATTATGAACTTTGGTTGGATGGCGAAAAAGCTGTTTCGGCTGAGGAAGACCCCGCAGTGAAGGCCGCGAGACAGAAAAACGCCAACGGCACAATCTTTAGCGACGACAAAGAAGAACCGATTTACGGCAGCCATTATATGCCGCGCAAGTTCAAGTGTTCCGTTACCGTGCCGGGAGACAATTCAATAGACTTGTACTCTCAGGATTTGAGCTTGGTGGTAATTACCAATAAAGCTGGCGAGTTGCAAGGTTTTGACGTGTTTGCTGGCGGCGGTTTGGGCCGTACTCACAACAAAGAAGAGACTTTTGCGCGGGTGGCGGACGAGATTTGCTATGTTGCCAAGGATGATGTTTACGATTTGGTCAAGGCAATTGTAGCAACCCAAAGAGATTTTGGCGATCGCACAGACAGACGGCACGCGCGACTAAAGTACCTGATTAACGACAAAGGCGTACAGTGGTTCCGCGAAAAAGTAGCCGAATATTTTGGCAAGCCGCTAGAAGCCTTTAAACCGCTGCCTGAGTGGAAGTATTTTGATTTCTTGGGCTGGCATGAACAAGGAGACGGTAAACTGTTTGTCGGCATTTCTGTGGATAATGGCCGGATTAAGGATGAAGGTTCATTTCAGCTAAAAACAGCTTTGCGGGAAATTGTGCAGAAGTACAACTTGCCGATACTGGCGACGCCACACCAAAACGTGCTGATTTACGATATTTCGCCGGATATTAAAGAAGAAATTCAGGGAATACTCGATCGATGCGGCATTCAGCGGGAAACTGCGATCGACCCCTTGGTGCGCTATGGGATGGCGTGTCCGGCAATGCCGACTTGCGGGCTGGCGATTACCGAGTCTGAGCGCGTGATGCCGAGTATTTTAGAGCGGATTCGGGCACTTTTGACCAAAGTGGGCTTGGAAGACGAGCATTTAGTGGTGCGGATGACTGGTTGCCCAAATGGATGCGCCCGCCCTTATATGGCAGAATTGGGGTTTGTCGGGAGTTCGCCGGAATCCTACCAGGTTTGGCTGGGCGGTTCTCCCGACCAAACGCGGCTGGCAAAACCAATTGAGGAAAAGCTGCACGTCAAGGATTTTGAAGCTTTTCTGGAGCCAATTTTTGTTTATTTCAAGCAAAAACGGCAACTGAGCGAGAGTTTTGGCAATTTTTGCGATCGCGTCGGGTTAGAATCTATCCGTCAATTTGTAACCAACTACCAATCTGCTGACTCGATGACAACTGAGATTAATGAATTAGAAGTTACGTCTAGTAACGGCGATGAAAACGAGACTGCCACTGCTGGCGGTGGCAAAGTCCGCCGTCGAATTAGCGTCCGCGATGAAATTTACAACGAGCTCAAGGAAGAAGCAGCCCGTCAGGGCAAGCCAATCACGCAGCTAGCTACAGAAGCCATTTCCACTTATTTAAAGAAGATTAAGGAGGAAGGATAAGCCGATTTTCGATTTTCAATTTGTGATTTTCGATTGTATTCAATAGACTTCTGGCAAAAGTAATATAAAGGCAGAGCATTTGCAAAAAAAAACTTGAATTTGTAAAATAATTCGGGTTGTAGATGCTTTGCCTTTATTGTTTTTTGAACAGTTGAAACCCCGCCTGCCTATCTCCTCTCATTCTCTCTTCCTCTGCGTTCTCTGCGTTCTCTGCGGTTAAATAAAAAAAATCTCTAATAGAAAACTAACAATCCCAAATTCAATGCCTCAATTACAAAGATTAGCAATTACTGCCGCTCAAATTTGCGATCGCCAAATCGACTTAACTAGAGAACAGCAGCATTATTTAAATCGAGTGCTACGTTTGCAAGCGGGCGATCGATTTATTGCGATGGACGGTCGAGGGCATTGGTGGTTAGCAGTCCTAGAAGTACGGGAAACCGGGCTATTTGCCTTGATAGTCGAGGAGATTGCTGTGAACAGGGAGCTACCCGTGGAAGTGACTTTGATGGCGGCATTGCCCAAAGGAAACGGCTTTGACGAGGTTGTGAGACAAGCCACGGAGTTGGGTGTGGTAAGTATTGTGCCGGTGACGAGCGATCGAACTTTGCTCAAACCAAGCGATCAAAAAGTTGAGCGGTGGAGAAGAATTGCTGCGGAGGCGGCGGAACAGTCGGAACGTCAAATTGTGCCGACGATTTTAGAGCCTGTTTCGTTTGATGTTGCTATGAAAGATTGCGGTCAAAAATATCGATATATTTGTGTTGCTCGCGGGGAGAATCGGCATTTGTGGGATTGTTTGATTGGTATTTTCTATCCCCCCTTTGTAGGGGCGGTGCCCCCGTGCCCGCCCCCTGGGGGAGAATTATCGATTGTCATAGCTATTGGCCCGGAGGGTGGATGGACTGAGGGTGAGGTGAAAAGGGCGATCGAATTGGGCTTTGAAGCTGTTTCTTTGGGCAGTAGAATTTTAAGAGCGGTGACAGCACCGATTGTGGCTTTATCTTTAGTTGGAGCGGCTTTTGAGAAGTGCTAATATCCACCAAGCCGATCGGAGACTTGATGGGCTTGGCGATCGCAGCTAAAATGTAAATAGATAATTATCAGAGGAGTAATATGTTACAGTCAGTAGAGGGGATATACCGAAATGGCAAAATTGAGTTATTGGAAATGCCCGCCGACATAGAAGAAGCACAAGTTATTGTTACTTTCATGCCAAAAGTAGGGTTAGTAAACTTGCAATCTCGCGGTATCAACCAGGAACAAGCAGCAGATTTACGGGTTCGGTTGAGTAGATTTGCTCCTGATTGGGAACTACCGGAGATGGATGCTTACGATGCCTTATAGTCGCGGTGATGTGGTTTTGGTTTTGTTCCCCAGTTCGGATTTGCGTACTGCCAAACGCCGTCCAGCTTTGATAGTTCAAGCTAATAATCTGGGGACTGGTTTAGGGCAAACAATTACGGCAATGATTACTAGCAACTTAGCCCGTTCATGACACCCAAGCCGGGTTTTTGTTTCCCTAGCAACACCGGAAGGGCAGCAAACGGGATTGCTAGCTGACTCGGTAATTATGACAGACAATCTTGTGACGCTTCTAGAAGTTGAAATCGATCGCAAAATTGGTATTTTGTCGGATATGGTGGCAGTAGATGCAGCACTCAAGCACACTTTGGGAATCTGATAAAAAAAGGCGTTTTTATTCAGTGAATATAAAAAAATACTTAAATTAATCAAATCCACTCTGTCTCGTGTTAAGAGGAATTATCAGATAAATGGGTTGACGAGTCATGAAAATAGAGTTGAGGAAAAGTCGCTGGCCCTTTTGGTCGATCGCACTTTTGGCAAATTTCGGTACAACATCAGTTTCTGCACAATCTCCGATTTTTCCCATTGCTCAACAGATTAATTGCGATCGCCCCCAAGGAGATGCACAAGTCAGAACTTGTATTCGGTTGAAGTATGAGGCCTCGGATCAACGACTGAACGAGGTTTACAAACAACTGATGTCGCAATTGAGCGAAGAAGAGCGATCGCTACTTTCCGAAGCACAATTAGGGTGGATTCAGTTAAGAGATAAAACCTGTGAATTTGAAGTTTATAAAAGTCGTGGTGGTAGCGGTTATGGAGGTTTCCTCACTGAATGTTTGGATCGGATGACGAAACAGCGCACTGCGGAACTAGAACAGTATGTAAAACAGAGATAAAATAGGAAGTACAGCGTACAAAACCTGACAACCATAAAGAGAAACAAGTATTTATGAAAAGCCGATCGACCTTCACCCTCACCCTCACCGTCATCTCAGCAATTTTAACCACCATCGTACCAGCAGTTTTGGCCCAGCAACAGCCATCAGCCAACCCAATCTACATCGATAAAAATTGCCAGCGCAACCAGCAATTACCGCAACTTGAAAGATTCACTATCTTTAGCAGAAACGAATTTACAACTAACGGTCAAAACTATTGGTTCTACGCCGCCCGCTATCAAGATGGAGGCGTACTTCTCTGTATATCGAAACCAAATTTTAATCAACCAAAACCTATAAATGAACAAAAAATACAAGCCAATTTTATTGACAAAATAGTCCGAGATATCAACAACAAAACAGCTTTTATCATCGTAGTCAGAGAAGGAAATGGCCCTGAAGCACCCGTGACCAATTACGGCTTAGAATTGAGCAATGTCGATCGCCCCAAACTCACCTCCCTTTCCATCCTACAGCAGCGGGGAACCCTCAAAGACGGCGGCCCCAGCGAACACACCTTTCAAGGACGGGCAGGTCAATCTATTACGATCGACCTTAAAAGCAGAGCATTCGACCACAACATAACACTGTTCGACACCAGCGGCAAAAATATTGCCCAAACAACAGGTAACTCCCAGAATCGCCGAGAGTCTCAACTCACCATAAAATTGCCTAGTAACGGCACTTATAAAATAGTTTTTAAAGGAAGCGATCGCACAAGCAAAGGTACTTACACATTAAGCGTTAATTCCAATCAGCTTTAACTCAATTTAAACTAAGTGCTAAGCAAACTCAAAAACAGGTGTTTCAATCACCCTAATAGGCTTTCTATCTTCCCAAATCATCTTCTGCAAATGTTCCACAGTTTCAGGTGAAAAAAAACGCTCTCCCGTTTCCACACACACTCTAGCAGGAACGTTTTCAATAATAATAAACTTACCATTGATTTCCAGGGTATAACTTACTTTTTCTTGCACCATTGTTTCTTGCCAAACATTATTGTTCATTTTGATTTATCCTTAACTTAAAATCAATCCAAATTTTCGGATCTGGTTCGTATACAGTAATGATTTTTACCAAAGGACGAGATGGATAACTGCACTGAACGTGCAAAGGTCTATTGGCAATGGTCAAACCGAAAATTAAACAGCTTGGGCCATATTTGTCATCGGGATACTCTTCGATAACTTCACCAGCCATTATTGCTTCCCGGAGTTCTTGTACCCTGATACGGCGAACTATGCTTTGGTTTACTGCGTGTTGTGAAAGCTCAAAATCATTTTTGACAATTTTGACACGTATTTTTTCAATGATTGTCATAGTTTCATATCATATCTATAAGTTAACACAACAGCAAAAATTTTTAACCAGTGGCGGAACCAACCAAACATCAGCCAAGATAGAAACAACGCCATTCCCACAATCGCCATGACAGACATCAACCAAATAGCCGCCGCCCTAGAGGGTAAAGACTACAAACAAGCTGCCCAACTCATCAAACAACTACAAAAAGAATCCCCCGAAAGTCCGTGGGTGCAATACTATATCGCCCGCTACTACGAACTCACCAACAACCTCGAAAAAGCCCAAACAACCTATAAACAAATACTCCGCGACATCACCAACCCCAAAATTGTCTCCCAGACCCGCCAAGCTATTCAACGGATTGAAATCGCACAACAAAACCTCCGCCAAAAAGCCATAGAAACTGCCAAAAACGACCCCAGCAACCTCGAACCTGGACTCCTCATCCTCGAACCCGTGAGTCCCGAAAGCAAACCCGCCGCCATTCAAAATATCAGCAGAATCTTTAAAATCGACGCCTACACAACCCGGATGCAAATCCAAAGCCGCGGCTGGAGACTCTACAAAACTGGCCCCATCGCCGAACTCCGAATTTATGGTCAAGAACTCCTCAACGCAGGCATTCCCGTATTTTGGGCAACCCTAA
This sequence comes from Microcoleus sp. w1-18aA5, assembly GCF_036701705.1. Lineage (NCBI taxonomy): Bacteria > Bacillati > Cyanobacteriota > Cyanophyceae > Oscillatoriales > Microcoleaceae > Microcoleus > Microcoleus sp. w1-18aA5. Next base: position 82,572 of record NZ_JAUPTE010000016.1, read on the forward strand.
GCAATCTTCAAAAAATCCAAATCTTCCGAGTGCAACACTTCCAGTCTCTCTCTTCCCCAGCCGTTGTTTGCAAAGATAAATTTGATCGACTCGGTGCGATCGAATTTAGCTGGTCAGAAGTTACCCAGAGAGTAGAAGGTTTGTTGCCGATGTTCATCGAAGTCATGGACTACTCGCCCAACCGAAGAAAGGATCAATTTCGCCACAGAGAAATCAGGCAAGATTACGCTCAAATCTGTGACTTGCACATTCCCAGCAGAAACTGCATTCTGCGAATTTGCGACCAAAGTTACGAATTTCAACAAGGAGTTGACTTCACCAAAGCTTCTGCCGAACTTCCCACTTCACCGAACCCGAAAAACAAAATATCCAGAGTCAAAAACTCTCAACAAATGCCTCAAAGTACCACCCGAATTAACTGGAATAACTTACTGGAAATATTCGATCGCCAGATTGACGTTACAGTTTGGTCAGAATTTACGCCCTTTGCCGAGACCGTGCTCGATTACACTAATATGTTGAGCAAGATAGAATCCCATATAGAAGTCGAGCGGAAATCCGAAACTCCTTGGGACTCAGCTTTTCAGCTATACAGCGGATTAGCCTTCCTCAGAAACCAAGAAAATAGGGAATAGAACCAAGAGTTAAAATTAAAAATGAGTAATACCATTTTTAAAATTTTTAACGCCCGCATTGGGAATTATCCAATGCCCAATTCCCTATTATCAATTCCCAATTTTCTACTTCGTTTTTACCTGACGAGCCATTTCCCGGAAATTGTTCATGCTAGGGCCGGGGGTGCGACGACTTGCTGTTGGTGTCGGCATTAAATTATTAGGAGCAAAAGTCCCATTCGATTCAGCTTTACTCGGCACTTTGCCGTTAGTTGCTGCCGCTGCCGGTACCTTCGCGGGTGCTGCATTATTAGCAGGAACGCTAGCGACTGGTTCGTTTTCTTTCTGCGACTTTTTCTCTACCTTAGCCTTTTTAGCTGGTTCAGACTTCTCAGACTTAACAGACTCAACTTTTGCCGGTGCGATCGCAACAGGCTCAGCTTTCGCAGGCGCAACTTTTGCTGGTTCCTTCGCTCCCGATTCGCCCAAATCTAGGAAATATTCAGACTTTTTCAAGCCCAACAGTCTGGCAAAAAAGCCGAAAATACCGCCGAAGAAATTTTTGATAAAACCAAACATTAGACTTACTCCTTTTGTTCTTTTAGAGAAATTTGTACAAGCTTGTCAACAAAGTTAGATTACGAGCTAGGGCAACCTTTGTCTACATTTATTCATCAAAATTTACATTGGGCTATATCTAAGCTAGCTCATCAAAGCAAATTTTAGGTATAAATACTCGCAGTGCTTTGCACTTATTTACAAGTATCTCAGAATTTGTTAGCGATTCCCACTAATTGTCGATCGTACCTCGATCCGATTCGCTAGCTGTCCTAGTACGGGTAAAACTGCCTAGGGGAGTGATTTATGCTGTAATCAGCCAGCAATTTTCTTTTCAAATGAACAGTTCGCTCGATCGCAATCCCGTCATCCTCCTACACGGCATCTGGGACACAAAGCTTATTTTCAACACAATGTCCGCCCGCCTCACCCAACTCGGATGGTCAGTCCACAGCCTCAACCTCACCCCCAACGACGGCAGCCTCGGGCTCGACTTACTGGCCAAGCAACTCGCAGACTACATCTCTGAAACCTTCGATCCAGAACAGCCTTTAGACATAGTAGGCTACAGCATGGGCGGCATCGTCAGTCGCTACTACGTCCAGCGACTCGGAGGAATCAACCGCGTACAGCGTTTCATCACCCTATCATCCCCTCACCACGGCACCATCACCGCCTATTCCCTACGCCTACCAGGATACCTGGATATGCGCCCCGATAGTGGCTTGCTGCGCGATTTGAATCAAGATGTGACAATGCTCAAACGCATAAATTTTACATCAATGTGGACGCCATTTGACATCATGATTGTACCGGCGAACAGCTCCCAAATGCCAGTAGGTAAAGAAGTTAAAGTCAACGTTTTGCTGCACCGCCAAATGGTGACAGAACCCCTAAGTATTAACGCATTAGTTGAAGAACTCAAAGCACCTATAGAAAATAAAATTCCCACTTAAAAATGAATAGCAATTTCAGCCGCAATCCAGTCTTGCTAATTCACGGAATTTTCAGAAAATCGGGAATTTTTCACAAAATGTCTGCCTACCTGACCCAACTGGGATGGTCAGTCTACACCCTCAATCTCTCGCCCCATTGGGGCAACGCCAGCATAGACGAATTAGCCAAACAAATAGGAGATTATATAGACAAAACCTTTGCGCCAGAACAGTATATAGATATAGTAGGATTGAGCATGGGCGGTTTAGTAACTCGCTACTACCTGCAAAGGTTAGGCGGCATTAAGCGAGTGCAGCGCTTTATTGCCATATCTTCTCCTCACAGCGGTACTTGGATGGCTTACACTCTCTGGGGAAAAGGCTGTATCCAAATGCGTCCTGGCAGTGCTTTTCTGGAAGATTTAAATCGAGATTCTGCCTTGTTGGAAAAGCTCAATTTTACTTCGATTTGGACAGATTGGGATTTCATCATCGTACCGGCTTCTAGTTCCCAAATATCTGTTGCCAAAGAAGTAAAATTGTCGGTTTTTGCCCATGCCATGATGGCGAGGCATTCCAGCAGTTTAAAAGCGGTCGCTGAAGCACTGTCAGAACCATTAAAGATTGATAAATAGCTGGCTGTAAAGTAAAACGCTCTGCTTTGAAAACCTCGATTTTTTTTTAAAAGTAGGGGTTCGGTCTTCGGTATTTTCGAGTCTAGCTAGACGGATTTAAAATTTATTGATATAATCTTAATTGACACCCATAAAATCAACAATTATGATCGTCCTGCCAAAACTGGAAAAGCTGCGAGACACTCTGCCTATAGAAGGAGCCGTTCGCATTGAATTAGTGGAAGGAATACCGATTTTTCGAGCCTCTACAACAGTCAAAAATCGCATAGAAGAACTGTTGGAAAAACAACAAAATTTGCAACTCAATCCCGAAGAAGACCAAGAACTGAATCTTTACGAAGAAATCGACGATTACCTCAGTTTTGTCAATCGAACTGTCCGCAATCTTTTCTTGGGCCAGATTCAGCCTACAGTATAGAAATGTCAGCTCGCCGTCAAATTCCTGAGAATATCCAAAATCAAGTTCGTCAGAGAGCAAACTGTCTGTGTGAATATTGCCATGCTTCCGAACAATGGCAGTATGTAGAGTTTACGATCGAGCACATCATTCCTCTCACTAAAAAAGGGAGTAACAATATTGACAATTTGGCACTAGCTTGCTTTCATTGCAACCGTCAAAAATCCGATAAAACTACAGCCATAGATACCCAGTCGAGTGTAGAAGTACCATTGTTTAATCCCAGACTAGATACCTGGAACGAACATTTTATTTGGTCGGCGGATGGATTATCAATAGTTGGTTTAACTACAATTGGACGAGCTACAGTTACAGCATTAGTCTTAAATCGAGAAAGAGTTATTAATATTCGTACTGCTGACAAAGCTATAGGGCGACATCCACCAGTAGGTGATTTGATTCAATCCGAAAGTTGATATGCTGAAGTGCATTTAAATTGTATAGTCAAATTTAAGAAAATTCTTGTGGGGTGGGCGTCTCGCCCGCCCCAAAAAGACAATTTAGATGCCCAACAGCTTATGCTGCAACTGGTTGTTATTTCGCGCAGCAATCAAACAGCATCCCCAACTTCAGCGTATTCGCTGCGACCAAAAATTGCTTCAGCTTCGCAGTAATACTTGAACTCAAGTATATTGTGGAAAGGGTCTTCTAAGAAGAAAGTACGGTGTTCTGTAGGCAAACCGACAAATCGCCGTCTCGGTTCTTGATAGAAATTTAAGTTGTTTTGCTGGGCTTTTTCTAGCAACCCTTCCCAGTCAGCTTCGGAAGTAAAAATTAACCCAAAATGCCGGGGATAGATGCCTCGCTGAGGCGTTAAAGGTTCGCGACTGACATGGGCGACAATTTGATGGCCACACAAACCCATAATCGCAGAATTCGGGGATTCGCGACCTAGTTCGCAGCCCAGCCCGTCTACGTAGAACGCTTTGGTTTGGGCAATATCGGTCACAGGGAAGGCAAGATGAAATAAGACTTGGTTCATAGAGGTACTAAATGCAGAATTCAGAATTGTTCTTTAATTATTTATCTTGGTCTAATCCTTGGTTGGTGGCGATCGCCCTAAATACAGTTTTACTCGCGATCGCCACCATTGCCCCTAAAAAATTGCTCACTCCCGCTGGCCAATTTCACGGCTGGGTATTGGGCGTCCTCATCTGGGGCTGTTTGGGATGGCAAGGCTATGCTGTCGTGATGTTTTACTTTCTTGTCGGATCGGGAGTTACCCGCATCGGAAAAGCCCAAAAAGAAGCAGAAGGCATAGCCGAAAAGCGTTCAGGCGCGCGAGGCCCGGAAAATGTCTGGGGTTCTGCTTTGACCGCTACTATGAGCGCTGTGGGAGTTTTGGTATTATCTATTTTAGGAGAGACAGGCAAGATGCCTGTGCCACAAGATGCTATTTACCTGTTATTGCTGGGTTACGCGGCGAGTTTTTGCACCAAACTTTCCGATACCAGCGCCAGTGAAATCGGCAAAGCTTACGGGAAGCGGACTTTTTTGATTACCAGTTTGCAGCCTGTACCTAGGGGTACTGAAGGAGCCGTAAGTTTGGAAGGAACGATCGCAGGTATTGTCGGCTCAATTTTGATTGCGCTTTTAAGTTGGGCCGTCGGTTTAATAGACTTGACAGGAATGGTTTTTTGTGTTATTGCAGCTTTTATTGCCACGAACATCGAGAGTGTGATTGGGGCGACGGTGCAATCAAAGTTTGAATGGCTGACGAACGAGGTGGTAAATTTTTTCAATACACTCATAGGAGCGATCGCAGCGATTATTTTAGCGGCGACCTGGAGAGCTTTTTTAGCTTAGTTAAGCTAGGACGCATTCGCGACCCAAGAAACCGGCTTTGTTACGATAATTCAAGGTCTTAACGCAGTATTTTTCCAGAGAAACCAGGTTTCTGCCTTGCGAGCTATTAGCTATTAATCATTAGTCATTAGTATCAAGCAATCAACTCATGACTAATGATTAATAGTTAATCAAACTAAGCGTCGTCTTGCGGCCCAAAAACCATTTGTAAAATCATCGTCGGTTCGCCCCGCTTATGATAGCGATCGGCCCAATTGCGAATAATTTCATCTAATTCTTCAAGAGCTTGGTCGAGCCGTTCCGGCGGAATATCCAAAGTCTCCATAATTCGCATCACCTTCGGTTGTTTTTCCGCCCAATCCTTCATCAGCCGGAAATATCTAGCCGTATCCTCCACCATAGTAAATGTCCGCTCTTCCTGCTCTGCGGGAGAGTAAGTAGCGCGGGTGAGGGCATAAAACGGCATTCCCCAAGGAGAATCAATGCGAGTGACTGTCCCAGAATATATCAAGCGCCGCTTAATGTGTTCTGCTAGAGCTTCGCTCAAAGGCATTCGCCTTTCTGGAGACATATCTTCTTGCGATCGCCTGTGCAGAAACTCGATCAACTCCATAAACTGAAAAGAATTGATCAGTTGAGCGTCTGGGGGATTCGGAGGAATCTTGCTTTCGAGATATTTTTTTTCATCTACAGTCAAATTGTTTCCCGGAATGCGAGGGCGTCCCGGCATCCAACCATACTGTTCCAGCCAGACATAAGGAAACTGAATCAAATATCTAGGTTCTTGGGAACCCAACATTTTCAGCAATTTTCCCTGAGTCAGAGCTTCCCGGACTTCCTCAACAATCACCTTCACCCGTTTAGGCTCAATGTGATGCAAGTGTCCGGTCATCCGCAGGTTGTTATCCTGCTCCATATAAGTCATATAAATGGCACACTTAGCCGCCGTTGCGGCCGCGTCTAGAAACGCCCCGTGCCTGTGCCCACTGGTTCTCATGGCGCTAAACGCCAGATATAGCATGATCTGATCCATTGCACTAGGGCTGAGGCTTTTGACCAGATCCAAAGAGTCATTTTTCATCACTATCCCCGAAATAGCCAAATTTGGAGGCATTTTGTCATCCTCCATTAAATTATTGCGAGAGCGCCGAATCAAGCATAGCCGACTGTCGCCGGAAAGCTTGCCAGCTACCCTAATATTCAGGTTAGTTAATTTCCCTGAGGTAACAGGGGCATGGGCTTAAAGGCTATCCACACCGCATAAGTGGTTCTTATTGGTGGCCAATTTAAGTAGATTGCTGCACCCTCTGCGCTGACAGTTTACCTATATATAAGTTAGTTATCGCAAGTTAATTATAGTGCAGCGGTTGAAAATTAAACCCTACCTGTGGGGGGGAGAAGGTAAATAACTGTTGCGATGCCAGGAATTTGAGGTGACTGCGAGCCCCTAATTCTTGAATAGTCATGGAGGCCGAAACCCGGTTCGATCGACTAAAATAAGGCTGTTGCATAATTGCGGGAAGATTTTGATGGTTTTGTGGGATGGGATCTCGTAGCCCGTCCGCTGTATTTTCACAGCAGGCAGGACACCCCACAAAAATCCTCGTCAAATTGTGCAACGCAAAAATAAGGCGTGGAAGGCGAGGGATATTGGTTGAAAAACCCAGATGCTCAGAGGCCTGTGGTTAGTGCTTGTTTAATTGAAGCGTTTTCAATACAAAACCGCCACATACTAAAATCTATCTCTAGGTAGATGGCGGTTTCCCGTTTATATGCTAACATTTCTTACACTAAAAAGAATCTCCTCAGAACTGTCCACAAAAAGTGCAGTTGTCGCTTAACCTGAAAAACTAGAATTCCAGAAAATCCGATCGAGTGATCCAATGAACGGCCCAAAGCAACTCAGTTGTGGTCATCACTTGCGTCCGATGCCCTTAGAAATCTTGTAGCGGATGAGTGTAAACAGTAGGCTCAGTAAAATTTCTGCGGATGCGCTTTCTCTCAGGACCACGCTCGCCCCTTTGTTGAGTTTGGGCTGATAACATATATTGGGCGGTGGCAGTTTCGACAATGGGGAGTGGAGATTCAAAAGCTTGAGCGGCGCTGGCACTCAAGGTAATGCCCAACAGGCTCAGTAAAGCAATTGCAGTGTAGGTTTTCATGGGTAGTATTCGTCTCAGTATCTATTTAGAGATACGAGATTACCCAGGCTGATCAGGATTAATTTTCCTGAAATTATCAAACTATAGAATCAGGAATCAGGAATCAGAAGGAAGAAGAAGAAAAAGAAGGACAAAGGAAGAAGGAATCAGGCTTTAGTTAAGCTATCGCGCATTTAAACTGTCTCCTAAAATCCTTGTATAAAAAGCGGAAAATTATCGTTCCCTCTCCCTTTCTCACCATCTCCCCCTCCCGAAGCAACAGACACTTTAGATGCGTAGCATCTGATATATGAGAGCTGTCTTAAGTCGATGTAAAAGCGAATAAATACAATCTCTGGCTTCACTAATAAAACAATTCCTAATTGCACTACCCAGACGGTTGCAATAATTACAAAACCGCCAAATAGGAGATTCAATCTCTCTATAGATGGCGGTTTAAGGTTTATATGCTATCATCACTCACATAAAAGAAGAGCCTAATGACTGTAAACAAGAAATGCAGTTGCCTTGGAAACCTAAAAAACTAGCATCCCAGGAAATCAGATTGAGCGCTCGACACGGGCGGCAGAAACTAACTCAATAACGGAAATAGCTTTCGTCCAATGTCATTAAAATGCTTGTAGTTGATGAGTGTAAAGATTAGGCTCAATGAACTCTCGGCGTCCGCTGCCTCTTTCTGGAGAACGATCGCCCCTTTGTTCGGTTTGGGCGGATAAAATGTATGAAGCGGTGGCAACTTCGAGCAGTCCGACTAGGGATTCAAAGGCTCGAACGACAGTGGCGCTCAAAGTAACGCCCAAAAGACTGTGTAAAGCAATTGGTGTGTAAGTTTGCATGGGGTTAGTATCCGTGTCAGTGTCTATTAACTGATACGGGCCCTCCCCGATCGATCAGGATAAATTTCTGTGAATTTTTCGGATCTCTGCAAAAAACCTTACCTCTTCAATTCTATGGATTCCACCAGCAGCCAAGCACCTGCCGAATTCAGCTTGCCCCATACTGTCAGAGGCTTTTCGGTTTCGCAACTGTGTAAAAATCTGTCGGTTTCCGAGTTCAAAGTCACGAGTTGCCAAGTTTGATCGGCTAAGGATGGGGGGCTTGTCAGCGTTAGTGTCCAGTCTTGTTCGCCGAGGCGACGGAAAATGCCCGAAAATTGGCTGTGGGTATTTGCTGTTTGACTGCTTTGTTTCTCTACTGACTCCTGACATTCGCCGCTGGCGGGATATGCTTGAGGTCGATCGAGATAATAGCGTTGGCAATCCAGCCAGTCCGATCGCCCCCGTGTCAAATTAAATAAAGGAATAACTGCCGCACTCGCCTCGGAATCTTGCAGCAAAGCTTCCTGCAAAACTCTCACCGGCAACTCCCGCGGCTGACATCCAGATTCGGCGCACAAAGCCGCCGCCATCCCCGCCGCCTGTCCAATATTCATTACCGTCGGTTGCAAGCGAGTTGCACCGTTGGCGATGTGAGAGACGGAAATATTTTTTTCGCAGACTAGCAAACCGTCTGTACTCGCAGGAATTAGGGCGCTGTAAGGAATGGTAAACGGAGTTCCCGTCCAGCGCCCGCCCCAGCGGATCGATTTTGGCTGCAGAGGAATGTCGCCACTGGTGTAGTGGTGGTCATTGGCATAGTTGCCGATCGCAATTGTTTCACAAATGCCCTCAGAATTTATCGGCAACTTCGCGACTCTGCCACCGACAATAGGCAAAATATCTTTTTCTGTGACTGTACTTATCCCTCGCAAGCGCCGACTTTCTCGGTAGTAAGGATGTAAGGCAAAGGAAGAAAGAAGGGAAGATTTTTTTTGATGTTCGATCGTTGAAATCGGGAAAATATTCTGTGCTAAGCCGTACCGGCGGCCAAGTTGCGTTTGAATGAAGCGGGCGAAACTTTGAGTGTGCCACAGACTTTCTTGCAGGAATTCTTGTCGAGATGCTTCAGATGCAATTAGTCGATCAACTCCTTCACCATAATCATTACCTCGAATCGGCCAATTAATCATCAACAATCCCCCCGGCAGCCTGCCGTAATTGAGAAATTGTTCGGGAGTGTAACCGTCCCAAGCACCGATAAATTGATCGGGATTTTCAACTGGCGGCGCGGGAATTTCTGGCCCGGCCGCACCTTTACCAAAATCCTGCATAATTGCCACCCAAGTCGGAGCTTGCACCGAATACCGCTCTGTCAGAGCATTAGAGGCTGTCGGCGCACTGGGTTCTCCCCACTCAGCTTGGAATTCCCAACCCCAGCGGTGCCAAACCTCCGCTAAAGCCAGCAAATCTCCCAATTCCGTTGCATCCAAAGTGATTTTGGCCGAAACCGTAAAATCTGCAAACCGGACGCCAGAAATGCGAGATTCTTCGTACAGCACATCTTGAGCTTTTTGTCCCGAAATCCAGCGCAAGTTCGGCAAACATTTAACCCAATCAGCGAAAATTTCAGCACCGATGCGGGGATCGTAAGTAAAAAAACTTACCCAGCCCCAATCCAAACCTCCCGGCTGTCGCTGCTGGAGTTCCCGCAAAAACGCGCCCCACAAACCGGTTTGAAAAGCTGCTAATTCATTGCCATCGGGGGCAGAAACGCCTGCGGAAGTCAGCATTCCTCCCAGCCAGGGGAATTCGCTTACTAAAATAGTTTTGGCACCTCGGCGGGCTGCTTGCACGGCTGCTGCAGTGCCGCCGGTGCCGCCACCGACGACCAAAACATCTGCTTTCAAGGTTGGGGACATGGGGAATAGGATTTTAGATTTTAGATTTTAGATTTTAGATTGCAAGAGGCTCATTTATCATGTAAGGTGCGACCACAAGCACCCAGAGGATAGATGTTCGGCGTTGGCGATCGCGAATTAAATTTTACTGTCTAAAGACTTGACAAATAATAAATCGGGAATTATGCAGCGCTCACACAATTTTGTTACTAAATGACCGCAGGAGCGATCGCAAATTTTGATTTCTCACTTTTGGCGCGCCAATATTGGCAATATGACACCGCGAATAACGATAATAGAAAAAAGGGAACTGCATCTATAAAGTTTTACGTCTTAATAATTTCCGAGTTACTAATTAACGGCTGAAAATGGAAAAAGGTTTTATTTTGTGGTTCACCGGGCTCAGCGGTTCCGGCAAGACAACTATCACCAAAGCTCTCGAACCTGAATTGAAGGCAAGAGGTTGCAAAGTTGAAATATTGGATGGAGATGTCGTTCGCACCAACTTGTCAAAAGGTTTGGGATTTAGCCAAGAAGACCGAGATACTAATATTCGGCGGATTGGATTTGTCGCCAACTTACTGAGTCGCAATGGAGTTGTGGCAATTACGGCAGCTATTAGCCCCTACAGAGCAATTCGCGACGAAATTAGAGCAATGGAGCCAAATTTTGTGGAAGTATATGTCACAGCGCCGTTAGAAGTGTGCGAAGTTCGCGATGTCAAGGGGCTGTACGCTAAGGCCAGAGCCGGAGAAATTAAGGGTTTTACGGGAATTGACGATCCTTATGAAGAACCGCTCAATCCTGAGATTATTTGTTACACAGAGCGAGAAAGTGTGGAAGAGAGTGTTAAAAAAGTTCTGAGCAAGTTAGAAGAGTTGGGTTACATTTGATGGTGGCGGGGTAGGAAGCGGATAGGGGCAAAAGGCGATGGCGAGCAAAAACTATTCAAAATTCAATACTGTCAAAGGTTTCACGGTCAAATTTTTAACAGTGTCAGTGCTCGCGGCGGTGGGTTCATCTCCTGCGGCGGCCCAGTTTATGCCTCCTCCTCCTCCTCCTGCTGCTGATGCGGGTTCTCCTGTTCCTGTACAAGTACCCGCAACGCCGGGATTTCCGGGATTTCCGGCAAGTGAACCTTCAAGTGTACGATCGGAAGTTTACACTTTAGGCGCGGGCGATCGTATTCAAATGGACATCTTCAACGTCCCGGAATACAGCGGCCCCAACGGTCAACACCAAGTACAGGCAGACGGTTCCCTGAGTTTGCCGTTAATTGGCAGCGTTTCGGTGTACGGGATGACCTTAGAACAAGCTTCTAATGCTGTTAAAGACAAATACGGCAAATACCTCAAACGTCCTTGGATTACCCTCAAACTGCTGGCGCCGCGTCCTTTGCAAATTGCGATCGCGGGCGAAATTAACCGCCCCGGAGCCTATACAATATCCTCAGCAGCAGGCCCCGGAGGCACAGCAGAGCAAATGGGAACTCAAATGCCAACAATATCGCGGGCTCTGCGAATGGCCGGGGGAATTACCCAGTCAGCAGACGTGCGGCAAATCAAAATCCGCCGCCCCCAGCGCAACGCACCGGAAGAAATTATTAGTGTGGATTTGTGGGAATTATTGCAAAACGGCGATTTGCGGGCCGATATGACTTTGCGCGACGGCGATACTATATTTATTCCCACTGTAACTAGCCTCAACCGCCAAGAAGCACCGACTTTAGCAGTAGCTAACATTACCGGACAAAGCACTCAACCAATTAATATTGCTGTGGTGGGCGAAGTAACTCGCCCCGGTACTTATACTTTGGCAAAAGAGGCTCAAAGTAGGGTACAAGAGAATGAAATGGGGGAAAATTCTGGTTTGTTTGCTGCCAGGGAAACCAACGGCGGGGAAACTGTTTTGCAGCAAACTGTAACGAGGGCAATTAAAATGGCGGGCGGCATTACGCCGGTAGCTGATATCAGACAAATACAAGTTCGCCGCCTGACGCGGGCGGGTACAGAACAAATTATTAATGTGAATTTGTGGCAACTTTTGGAAGGGGGAGATGTATCTCAAGATTTAGCGCTACAACAGGGAGATACAGTAATCGTCCCCAAAGCCGAAAATCTCGATGCAACCCAAGACGAACAAGTTGCTAATTCTAATTTTTCACCGGATACGATTAGGGTGAACATTGTAGGAGAAGTCGTGAAACCGGGAGCAATTGCGGTGCTGCCCAACACTACTTTAAATCAAGCGCTGGTAGCAGCGGGAGGTTTTAATAAAGCGCGGGCCGAAATGGATTCGGTGAATTTAATTCGCCTCAATCCTAACGGCACCGTTTCGCAGCTAAATGTTAAGGTTGATTTTTCCGCAACTGCCAATGAAGAAACTAATCCCAAATTGCAAAATAATGATGTAATTATGGTAAGGCGATCGGGTCGCGCTACGTTCTCTGATAATGTAGGCGGGACTCTCGCTCCCCTCAGCCCGCTGTTAGGAATATTTCGGTTGTTCGATATTTTTCGGTAATTTGAATAGACTGGCATTAAGACCTCAGAAACCCGCTTTATAAAAAAAATTGCGGTTTGGTAATGAAATATCTAGGAATCAACCGATTTCCTGAAACTCCGCTACCAATACAGACGTTTAAACTAATAAGTTGTAGAAATCAAATGAAACCAGGGAAACAATCTCAAGTAGCACTGTTTAATCATAAAAAAGCCGCTAATCTGCAAAAACTGTCTTCTGGGCTTTATGAAGAAGATCAATTTTTAGGCAGAAACAAAACCGAGGCAGAAGAGTTAAGTTTTTGGGAAGTCTGCCGCAGTCGCTCCATCTTAGTCATCGGCGTAGCAGCGGCAGTAACCACCGGGGTTTTTGCCTGGACGCTAAATCAAAAAAGCGAGTACGAAGGGCGGTTTCAATTATTAGTAGAACCAGCCGTTACGGAAAATACTTTAGCTAAAATATACTCGGGTGAGCTGAAACTGCAACCAGCGGCCCCCGCGACGCAAGAAAAGGGCGGTTTTGACTACGAATCCCAAATTCAAGTTTTGCAAAGCCCGCAAGTAATGTCGCCGATTATTAAACAGTTGCAGGCTAAGTATCCCGAAATAAATTACAACTACCTCTTGAACCAAAAAGCAGATAATTTGCCGTTGTCTCAGGAAACCAGGCTGTCAATTAATCGATTCAAAAATACCAAGATTATAGAAGTTAAATATCGGGATTATGACCCGAAAAAGATTCAGTTTGTTTTGGAAAAAGTTGCGCTAGGCTACCGCAACTACAGCGTGCAAGATACCACAACTCAAATTAGTCAGACTCTGGATTTTGTGAAATCGCAAATTCCCAACCAGCAAAAGCGCCAACAAGCTCTGCAAACAGAAATTCAAAAGTTGCGGCAGCAGTACAATTTCATCGACCCGCAAATTCAAACCCAACAACTGGCGCAGCAAATCAGCCAACTGCAAGCGCAAAGATTGGACGCGCAAACGCAGCTAAATCAGCAGAGATTGCTCTATTCCAATCTACAAAATCAGCTCGGACTGAACCAGAAGCAAGCGCTGATGGCCTCGGCTCTAAGTCAAGCTCCCCGCTATCAAGCGATGCTGACTCAATTGCAGCAATTAGAAGGGCAAATTGCGATTAACTCGGCTACGTTTACAGACGAAACTCCGCAAATGCAATTGTTGCGAGAACAGCGCAAGAACCTGATTCCTTTGTTGAAGAAAGAAGCCCAACAGGTTTTGGGAACTGATTTGGCTAAGGTAAGTTCGCAAGTGCTAACTTTTCAAGATCCGGTGCGGATTAAGTTAATCGAGCAGTTTATTGGTACTGCTAATTTAATTCAGGTGCTGGGCGTGCGGAATCAAGTTTTGGAACAAGCTGCTAAGCAGTTGAATCAATACTCTCAAGGATTACCGGTGATTTTGCGGCGCTATTCGGATTTGCAGCGCGAGTTGGATTTAACTAACAGTACGCTGAATGGTTTGCTGGCAAAACAGCAAGCTTTGCAGCTTGAAGCTGTGGGTAAAAAAGAGGTGGCTTGGGAAGTTATTGCTAAGCCGGAAATTCCGCGTAACAAAAATGGCGAGTTGATGGCTGTTGCTCCGATTATGCCTTTGAATTTGGCTTTGGGGGGATTGGCTGGTTTGCTGTTTGGTATGCTGGCGGCGCAGTTGGCGGAACGGTTTAAAAATAAAACGGTGTTCCAAACTCCAGAGGATGTTAAACAGTCGATTCGCCTGCCTTTGTTGGGGGTAATTCCTGCTAGCGATAAAATTTTGAGACTTCCTCCTGCTGAGACAAGCCCGGTGGATGTGGCAATTTCGCCGATGCCGACGGATGCTTTTCAAGAAGCTTTTCGATCGCTCAATGCTAATATTCGCTTACTAAACGTTGATACTCCGATTAATTCTTGCGTAATTACTTCTTGTCAAGTAGGTGACGGCAAGTCTACGGTAGCAGTAAATCTGGCGCGGGCGGCCGCTGCAATGGGGCAGCAAGTGCTGTTAGTGGATGGGGATTTACGGCGCCCGCAGGTCCACGAAATGCTGGGTTTACCGAATTGGCAAGGCTTGCACAATGTTATTGCTGATGATGTGGATGTGCAACAGGTGATTGTGCGATCGCCCCGCGATGAAAATTTGTTTGTGTTAACTTCCGGCCCGGTTCCTCTCGATCCCACAAAGGTGCTTTCTTCCCGAAAAATGCAGCATTTAATGACAGCTTTGTCAAGTCATTTTGACTTGGTTATTTACGATACTGCGCCGCTTTTAGGTTTGGCGGATGCGAATTTGTTGGCGGCTCACACTAATGGATTGATGCTGGTAGTAGGCCTGCATCAAACTGAGCGGGAGGCGCTGGTGTTGGCTTTTGAAGATTTGAAAATGGCGGGGATTCCGCTGTTGGGAATGGTGGCGAATAACGATAAGGGCAGCAGGTATTACTATCAGTCTTACGTGCAGGATTACGTCCAGGAACAGTCTGTTTGAGGGAGAGGAATTGAGAAATTTGTAGTGGAACAGGCCGGAAAGCCTGTTCTTGAGAATGCAAGGCGGGCGGGATACCCGACAAGATATTTCCTCCCTCTTGCACCTTTAATTGTGAATCAAGCTGTCAGGGGCGGGCGGGACGCCCCACAAGAACATTTAACTTTTGTGGAACAGAACAGGCCGTCTAGCGTGTTCTGGTGATTTGTGCGTGATTTCAGAAAGACAAATTTTCTTAAGATTTGCGATCGAGACTCTGAACTATAATTAAAAGTAGAGAAATTTAAACAAATCGCGGCAGTTGCAACTTGGCAACATCTGAAAGAAAACGTGGCTGGTAAATTCCTATTTTGTAATACCTTGATACAACTCCCTGCCTCGGCTCAAAACTAGCAGGGAGTTTTGTGTTTTTCACACAGGAGATGAAACAATGGCTATTGCTACTATCAACCCGGCAACGGGAGAAACGCTGAAAACTTTCGAGCCGATCGCGGATGAGGTAATAGAAGCTAAGCTGGAATTAGCACAGCAAGCTTTTAAAAAATACCGCCAACTGCCGTTTGAGCAGAGGGCCCTGTGGATGCAAAAAGCTGCCGACATCTTGGAGCGCGATCGCGAAATTTACGCTGAAATAATGACCTTGGAAATGGGCAAAACGCTCAAATCTGCGCTCGGCGAAGTGGAAAAATGTGCCTTAGTTTGCCGCTATTACGCCAAAAATGCCGCTCAATTTATGGCAGACGTACCCGCAACCACCGACGCTAGCAGCAGCTTTGTCCGCTACCAACCGCTGGGTCCTATTTTAGCCGTTATGCCCTGGAATTTCCCATTTTGGCAAGTTTTTCGGTTTGCGGCGCCAGCACTGATGGCGGGCAATGTCGGCTTGCTCAAACACGCTTCCAACGTGCCTCAGTGCGCTTTGAAAATCGAAGAAATTTTTACGCTTGCTGGCTTTCCCGAAGGAGTTTTTCAAACTTTGTTAGTAGGCGCCGACAAAGTAGCTGATATCGTTGCGGACGATCGCATAAAAGCAGCAACTCTCACCGGTAGCGAACCAGCGGGTGAAAGTTTGGCAGCAAATGCGGGCAAAAATTTGAAAAAAGTAGTCCTGGAATTGGGAGGAAGTGACCCATTTATTGTGATGTCCAGCGCCGATTTAGCAGCAGCTTTATCAACTGCTGTGACATCCCGGATGCTCAATAACGGTCAATCTTGCATCGCCGCCAAACGCTTTATTTTAGCAGAAGAGATTGCCGACGAATTTATCACAGGATTTGTCGAAAAATTCGAGCAATTAAAAGTAGGCGATCCGATGTTGCCAGAAACAGATATCGGCCCTTTAGCTACTCCTGCAATCCTCAAAGACTTGAACAATCAAGTGCAAACTTGCATCCAATCGGGAGCAAAACTTCTGACAGGTGGCAGCCCATTGTCAGAGAATGCCGGCAATTTCTACTTGCCAACTATTCTGGCAGATATTCCGCCGAAAGCCTCTGCCCGTCAAGAAGAATTTTTCGGGCCCGTAGCTTTAGTATTCAGGGTTGCAGGCATCGATGAGGCGATCGAACTGGCAAATAGCACATCTTTTGGCTTGGGTGCGTCAGCTTGGACTACAGTAAACTCAGAGAGCGATCGCTTTATTTCCGAACTAGAAGCCGGCGCGGTATTCATCAACGGTTTAGTAAAATCCGACCCCAGATTGCCCTTTGGTGGCATCAAACGCTCCGGTTACGGACGCGAATTGAGCATCCAAGGAATGCACGAATTTGTTAACATAAAAACAGTGTGGGTGAAATAAGCTCCCACTCTATCAACCGATCGCACAAATCTACATAAATCTGCGTTTATCTGCGTTTACCTGCGGTTAAAAATTGCCATTTAGTATTTTTGCGATCGGTTAAAAAAGACCCAAAACCCCCATAAACCGAGGAAAAAAACGGAAATGAACACAGCTCAACTATTGGTAAAATGTTTAGAAAATGAAGGAGTCGAATACGTCTTCGGACTTCCTGGAGAAGAAAATTTAGAAGTTTTAGAAGCCCTGAGAAACTCTTCAATTAAATTTATTACTACTCGCCACGAACAAGGCGCCGCTTTCATGGCAGACGTTTACGGTCGTCTCACTGGCAAAGCCGGCGTTTGCTTGTCCACCTTGGGCCCTGGCGCAACTAACTTAATGACAGGAGTTGCTGACGCCAACTTAGACGGCGCTCCTTTAATAGCAATTACCGGACAAGTCGGCACAGACAGAATGCACATAGAATCGCACCAATATTTAGATTTGGTCGCCATGTTTGCGCCAGTTACTAAGTGGAATGCTCAAATTGTTCGCCCCAGCACGACGGCAGAAATTGTCCGCAAAGCCTTTAAAGTAGCTCAAAGTGAAAAGCCGGGAGCAGTTCACATTGACTTACCTGAAAACATCGCAGCAATGCCTGCTGAAGGACAGCCACTCACCAAGGACAACCGCGAAAAAACTTTTGGCGCTTACCAAAGCTTGAATAAAGCCGCTGTGGCAATTTCCAAGGCAAAAAGTCCTCTGCTTTTAGTAGGAAACGGCGCGATCCGCGCTAACGCCAGCGATGCTTTGACACAATTTGCTACTCGATTGAATATTCCTGTAGCTAATACTTTCATGGGCAAAGGTGTAATTCCTTACACTCATCCTTTGGCGCTTTGGACGACGGGCTTGCAAAAACGCGATTACATTAGCTGTGCTTTTGAAGAAACGGATTTAGTGATTGCTGTCGGCTACGATTTGATTGAATATTCCCCGAAGAAGTGGAATCCAGAAGGAAAAATTCCGATTATTCACATTGGATCTTTGCCAGCAGAAATTGACAGCAGTTATATTCCTATTATAGAAGTTGTGGGAGATATTTCTGATTCCCTCAATGAAATTTTGCAGCGGGCCGATCGCATGGAGAAAGTAGACCCTTTTGCTAAGCAATTGCGGGCGGATATTCGCGCTGGCTACGAACAATATGCAGCCGACGACGGTTTCCCGATTAAGCCACAAAAACTCATTTACGACTTGCGGCAAGTCCTGGGCCCGGAAGATATTCTGATCTCTGATGTGGGAGCTCACAAAATGTGGATCGCGCGGCACTATCATTGCGATCGCCCGAATACCTGTTTGATTTCCAACGGATTTGCGGCCATGGGAATTGCGATTCCCGGTGCGGTGGCTGCAAAACTCGTTTATCCCGATCGCAAAGTAATAGCAGCCACCGGCGACGGTGGTTTTATGATGAATTGCCAAGAGTTAGAAACTGCTTTGCGAGTCGGTACTAATTTTGTGACGCTGATATTTAATGACGGCGGTTACGGGTTAATTGAATGGAAGCAGCAAGATTATTTTGGTCATTCCGATTTCGTCAAATTTGGCAATCCCGACTTTGTGAAATTTGCGGAAAGTATGGGTTTAAAAGGCTATCGAGTGGAATCTGCAACCGATTTTATTCCGATTCTGAAAGAAGCCCTGGCTCAAGATGTCCCTTGCGTGATTGATTGTCCGGTAGACTATCGGGAAAATGCCCGTTTCAGTCAATTATCTGGGGATATGAGTTGCAATTTGTAAAAGTAGCTAGAGTCCCGGCTTCTTTAAGAAGTCGGGACTCTAATAATGAATACTCTTGGAGATAGAGTTTTGTAGCTTGTTTCTGGGGGGGTGACAAAGAGGTCTACGAGATAGACTGTAGAAGGGTTGCAGCCCGCATACCTTGTTGATTGATAAAAGCGGCGTTTAGAAGGAGTTAAGGAATGAAAAATAAATAACTTAATGAATTACTCAGGTTGGGGTACGGCTCGATAATTCCATTTGGGCAAATATTCG
>NZ_JAUPTE010000176.1:0-1299 GCF_036701705.1 Microcoleus sp. w1-18aA5
CTAGTACAGCTCGGCGTAAATACACAGACTATTAAACAGCCAAGACTTTACCCTTATATGTCCACTTAAAAGGTTTGGCCATTGTTTGATTAAAGTAGTTAATAAAATTGAGGATGCGATTTTTCAGATCGTACTCACTGGTGAAACTTGCTCTTTTAAGTAATTGCCGCACCAAAATGCTGAACCAAATCTCTATTTGATTAAGCCACGAAGAATGTTTGGGTGTGTAATGGAAAACTATTTGATGTGTTGGGTCACTTAAAAAAACTGCGCGAGATTTCATAGATTGAAGTATGCCGCTTTTTCCCTTAATGCCGAGGTCGATATCTAAGCCTTCTTTTTCGGCGACCAAACGCACCAGTGATTCCGATTGGTGAGTATTCAGACAATCCATAATTAGATGCCATTTTTTGGCATCAGGGTCAGTTTCAATGATGTGACGAATATTCAGTAAAAAATCCGATTCTGTTCTCGAATCTCCGCAAGGAAAGCTCGATTATCTTACCATTCGCAATATTGAAATTAGCGATCAAGGTCTGCGTACCATGACGAATATATTCAAACTCTCTTCTTGCCACTTTCCCGGGTCGCATTGGTAAGTCTTTTTCGAGACGCTCAATCGCTTGAATCCCTGTCATTTCATCAACTGATATAGTGTGTTCTCCATTTTGACTGCGTTCAATCGCAGTCAGATATAAGCCTGTAATATCTTTAACTTTTGCATCAAATTCTTCATCCACAGGGGGGGGTTAACCAGTAGCGCGAGGCGTGTGGTTTAATTTCTGCTTCTTCTAATAATCTGCCAACATGGCGGACTGATATACTTTCAATAATGCCTTGTTTCATTATTTCCTCCGCCAGTTCTCTAGCTGTCCAGTGACTTATTGGTCGTCCATAATCGGACGGTGAGGAACAGGCGAGTGCAAATAACTCGGTTACTTGTTCCATGCTAAATTTTACTGGTGCACCAACACGCTCTCGATCTTGTAATCTTTGCAAAATCGATAAGTCTTTTCCCTCGCTCTCCAACCATCGGTTTCGCCATAAACTAGCCATCTGCCGGTTAATCTCTAGGCTTCGGGCTATTCCACGATGGTTTTGACCATCCGATGCCATCAGAATGATTTTGGCTCGTAGCACGATCTGTTGCGGCGTGTTGTGTCTCTTGCTCAACTGGTTAAGTTGATGACGCTCGCCATCGCTTAATTTTAATGTTTTAGGCATTAATAATGCCATATATGACTCCTTTATCACCTACCGAAACTGGTCTAAACTAACTATGTTATTCTACCACAAATA
>NZ_JAUPTE010000177.1:0-1275 GCF_036701705.1 Microcoleus sp. w1-18aA5
CTGGTTGCTGGGGGCTTTTTCATTGGTTTATTTTACCAGCTTTTGTCACCGAAGTTTTTTTGACCTGAATCCTTACCATCAGGAATTATGTTAGACTTCCATCAGGAACTTCACACACACCTATCTATGGCATCCACAAACGATCGCTTCGTCGAAGCCGAAAGCCGATGGGACTTAAAAACTCTGTACTCGGACTTGGCCGCCGTTAAGGGAAAGCCTCTCACCCCCGTAGAAAAGCTGCATCTGCAGGGGTTGCTTTGTGGCTACAGTCCGGCTGAAATCGCCGAAAAGCTGAAAAAGAATCCCAAGGGAGTTGAAACTGACCTGTGTGCCTCTATTTATAAATACGTTAAAGCCTTTGTGGGTAAAGGCATTGAAAAGATAGAAAACTGGAGAAATATTGCTGAATGGCTTGAGGATGCTGGATATAAAACTCAGTCGTCTGCTAAATTCCCAACCAAAGATTTATTACCCGAAAAGAGTGTAGTTAATATAACAATACTTCGGACAGTTTTTAAGCAGCGAGAGTACCATAGGATAGGACTGACGGAAGGTTAGGGTGATTTAAAATTAAATTCCGGTCTAAATCTAACTTATCAATAAAGGTGTAAAGTATATGCCTATTGAATTCACGGCGTTTATAAGAGGTCATGGAAAACACGAATGGCTTGGGAGATGAATGACGATTATAAGCTTCATATTTGGCTAAATTTAAAGCAATTAGACTGGCGTTAAAATGAAAATCAAGGCATTGACCACTACGAGATTGACAATTGGATAAGCCCGTAAATTGTTTGGCATCACGAAAAATAAACTCAATCTGAAAACGAGCCTGATAATACTCAAGTATTTGCTCACCTGTCAGCTCGATATCAGTGCTGAATAATAAAATATTTTTGATTTTACCATTGGGTTGGAGTTCTGAAAGACAAGCTAAACGTATTTTGCATTTTAAAGAAACACTCCATACTACTAATGAGTAAAGCTTAACTCCCGGTTTAACTGCTTTGATGAAGGTTAAGTTTTTTAACTTATTACATTCTACTTTTCCATCGTATTTACGAGGTGCACCTATTTTATTTTTTTCACCTGTATAGAGGTACTTTAAGTTGGCATCTGAGCGTAATTTACTAATCAAATTTAAATTTGAATTTCGTACAGCATCCCAGAACTTAGCGCGGCAATAATAACCATCAGCTACAGGGCTATTTCATTCTAGTGTAAGGCCTGATAGAATAACAGATTAATCTCACTGAGGGTTCAGGTCAAAATGTC
>NZ_JAUPTE010000178.1:0-1198 GCF_036701705.1 Microcoleus sp. w1-18aA5
GGCGATGAATGATGACTATATGATGCAGATTCTCAAGTGCTTGTGTCAAGCCTGATTGAGATGCTCTTACCCTGAGGTAGAAACCCGGTTGATGCACAGATGCCTCGCTGCCAAACTAATATTTTTCCTAAAAACCTGGTATAAAATGACCGCAAGTTTGAGCGGGATTTGCCAGTGCAATATCGCTACAAAGTAATACTTGCCGCAGCAAGTTGCGATCGCTTCCCCAGGGGCATACCTGCAAACAATCCTGGTATAAACTGCTCAATATGGGAATCAAGAAACCGCTTCTCTAGCCTACAAGCCTTATATTTAAAGGGTTATAGACGCAATTTTCGTTAATTGCGATCGGCATCACTAACTAAGCCCAACTTTCATCACACAATTCAAGCCCCAACATCACCTAATCGCATCAAACTTATCACGTTCCTGAGAGTATGGATATCACTGTCAGTAGCGGAAGTATGGAGGAAAATAAGAGCATACAGTTGAACACCACTCCTCCCATGCCTACTATCCCCCTTCTCCCAAGCCAATTAGTTGTCACAACTATTTTTAATTCGATCGAATCTTTGGGATTCACTAATATTGCCGGCGTATTTTCGGGGGAGCAAGCTGAATCCCGACAAGAGGCCAATTTAAAAGTTAGTACCAAAAAGTTTTACACTCAAGGTTTAAAAAATCTCGAACAACAAGACTTGCACGGCGCTATTAAAAATTTTACTGCCACAATTAACATTAATCCCCAATTCGCGTCAGCTTACAACGATCGCGGTGTGACCCGCTACAAATTAGGCTACAAGCAATCGGCGATCGAAGATTTAACTACAGCCATCGAACTCGATCCTTACCGAGCCAAGTATTACAGCAATCGGGGGTTTATGCTGACTCGTTTAAAAGATTATACTGGGGCGATCGCCGATTACAACTCGGCACTGCTGCTCAACCCTAATGTAGCTCAATTTTACTTTAACCGAGGTGCTATCCGCCTACAAATGCAAAATTCCCTGGCAGCACTAGCTGATTTTGAGTCAGCAATTCGCCTCGATAGCGCTTTTGCTAAAGCTTACTTTAACCGAGGACTGACTAGATATAAATTGAGAGAGGTTCAGGGAGCATTTGACAGGGCTATTTCATTCTAGTGTAAGGCCTGATAGAATAACAGATTAATCTCACTGAGGGTTCAGGTCAAAATGTC
>NZ_JAUPTE010000179.1:0-1177 GCF_036701705.1 Microcoleus sp. w1-18aA5
TAAGTAGATAGGCGGGAAAAAACCAATCTATGTAACAAAACATTAAGTTGCCTGATTGGAGTTAAACTTAAGACGTTGCGTGGTGTAATTTCCCCTTTGTCCTCTAGCTTCTACTCCATGAATTACGGCGTAGGCGAGTTCTAACTCATCATCAAACATTTGTCCTGCCAACTCATCTTTCTTAATGTGTTGCCACTCCAATTCAATGGGGTTCATTTCCGAACAATACTTGGGTAAAAAGAAGATATATAAACCTTGCTTTTCCCAATGCGGCCATAACTCTTGGACTTCTTTGCATCGGTGTATTGGGCCGTTGTCTTGTACAATTACTCTCGGTCGTCCAATTTCAGCAGCTTCCTGGGCTTCTCGCTCCATCATTTTGATATAAGCTTTTCGATCAACACCCCCAATTACTAAACCATAAATAAAACTGATTCCCTGTTGAAGAAGTCCGATAATACTTAGTCTACGACCACGCCGTTTCGTTTGTTCTAACCGTTTTTGCTCACCTATTTGGTAATAAGTATAGCCTGGTTCACTCCACGCACAAAAACCTGATTCATCTAAATACTTTAAGTCAATTCCTCCCGCTACTGCCTCTAATTGCAACATATCTAAGTCAGATTGCTTCGTTTCTTGTACTAGGGGGTCTTGTTTTCCTTTGTGACTTTTTCTGGCTCGTTTCCAAATAAACCTTTTTTTTTTAGTATCCTTCTTAATCGATCGGCACTTAGTTTGACAGAACGTTCTTTTTCTAATTTCTGGACTAATTGAAGACTGTTATATGTACGTGATTCGTTTTTGAGGCATTCTTTTAAAAACTCTATATCTTCCTCTTTCCACGTTGGCTTTGCCCCTCGACCAGGCAACTCCCAAAGCCCTTCCATGCCTAGATTCGACCATTTATGTAAAACCTCTCTCACTGTTTGTGGAGTCCAGTTAAAATGAGCAGCTATTTTTTCAACGTACCAGCCATGTGCATTTAATCTAATTACTTCTGCTCTATCTTTGACTTTTTGTGGTACAGCAGCAGTTCTCAGTTGTAAGAGAGTTTTGTCTTGCTGTTGAGTCAGGAATACCCTTAATCTAGCGCCCATATATTTAGTTACCTCAGTAGATATATTCTCTTTGTTTACTTATCTTAACATAGTTCGGTTTTTTTGCGCCGACCTACTTA
>NZ_JAUPTE010000180.1:0-1163 GCF_036701705.1 Microcoleus sp. w1-18aA5
TATGGCTCAAGCCCAACGTCTGGCGGGATTTGGCCTTAAACTAATTAAGGAGTTGTTTAGAATGAAATAGCCCTGATCGAATAGGTTTTTATTTTGATGGCGAAACTCTTACTTTTGCCAGGGTGCCTCACCGGAAAGATATTTATCGCTACTTTCCACCATAAAGCTGTTTTTACTATGGCAGAATGTTTTGGGCAAGTTGTCCTTGTCGTTTGAAATAGTAAATTAATGTATTTGTATCCAAAATGTACATCTAAAAGCTCTCCCGCAAGATGTCTTCCCCCGACGCGGCACGAATCTGTTCCAGAGTAGGAAAGTCTTCTGCCCATGTTCCAGCTAGGGAATAAACCAATTCTGTCGAAGGAGTTAAAGAATCTACGGTGTCGGTGGATTGGTTCTCATTCAGGTACTTGGCACGACTCAACTCAGCGAAAGTGAGAATTTCGCTAGCTTGGTTTTCGGGAAGGGTTTTGACGATCGCGTAAATCTGTTCAATCATAGTCATAATCTGGTGAGAAATAAACTGTCGTTAAATTTTATTTAAGCAATAGCGATCGGCTTTTTTGTGTCAGTTTTCATCTGGGTTTCAAAAAGAGCGATCGCCCTTAATTCAAAAAGTACGCGCGTGCGAAGCTCTCCCGAAGGGAATCGCCCTTAAAATCGGAATAGACAAACAACATGGTATGGTTAACATGAAATTTGCGATCGTCCATTACGTATGAGTGAAACAGTCTACATCGAAACCAGTATCTTGGGCTACCTCACCGCTAGAGCCACCAAAAACCTGATTATAGCTGCAAACATTGAGGTAACACGAGATTGGTGGGAATTTCGGCGAAGCAACTTCAGGCTCTACATCTCACAAGTTGTTTTGGACGAAATAGCAGAAGGTGACTCAGAGATTGCGACTCAACGTTTGGAGATACTTCGCGACTTTCCATTGCTGGAACTCAATCAAGCTGTACGAGACTTAGCAGGACAATTTCTCACACGAAGCAATCTTCCGCCTAAAGCTGCTGCTGATGCGGTTCATATTGCGACAGCTACCGTTTACGATTTAGATTACCTGCTAACATGGAACTGTAAGCAGGGTAAGCTCATCTAATTTGGTATAAATTGTACTTGACAAAAAAAACAAAATACACAGGGATCCCCCTCGTCAT
>NZ_JAUPTE010000181.1:0-1127 GCF_036701705.1 Microcoleus sp. w1-18aA5
ATACCAATTCACTATGAACCTGCACTTAATATAGCTTCAAGGATATAGTCCCAACCACAGAGAGATAAAACTTCTTCATTCGTGAGAGATTTGATAATTATATCTACCTGTTCTTTGAGTTTATCTAAACTCGAATAATTTGCCCACTTCAGGTCTTTTTTTGTATGTTCCCACAATCTTTCAATCGGATTCAATTCAGGACTATACGCAGGTAAATATATTGGCATTACATGGTCATGCCAGTCTAATAAGAGAGCTTTATGAAAGCTACCATTATCCATGATAATTAGATTGAAATAGTCTGAGTATTTTTGAGCAAATCCATTTAAAAACTCTTGAAAGCAGTTGTGATTGAGCTGAGAAAATTCTTGATAATATTGTTCACCTGTTGATGGCTCTACAACTCCATAAACATAGAAGTTTCCTCGCTTCCATTGCTTTTGCCCGACGGGTTTTATCCCCTTCAATGTAATCATCCTGCCCTGCATAGTAATCAATCCAAATCTACTCTCGTCCTGACACCATATCCTTACAGGCTGTCCTGTTCCGAAATATTTAATCATTACTTTGATAATCTCCCACAGTTTTTTTTTGAAGTTGGTCTGTGCAACTTCGTTCACCTTATTGCTTTGGGGTCTTGGGACTTTGAGGTAAGATTTTAATTTATAATGAACTAGGTCATGTACGACTTTATAGCTCACTTTGATTCCGCATTCTTTTTCTAGCCATATCTGTAATTTGCCATAACTTGTTTCCCCCTCTGGCTCTTGCAGCTTTTTGATTAATTTTTCTCTAACTTCAGGTGGTATATGTGGAGTCTTACCGGGAGCTTTTTTTACTGTGAGTAATGAGGTAATTCCACCTTGTTTGTAAGCTCTTAACCAACGATATATTGTTGATTCGTCTCGCTTCAGCATCGTGACTAATTCTTCTCTTGTTTTGATTCTTTTGGTGGCAATCCAGTATAATAGCAGTAATTTTTCTTTACTTACTGCGGTTATAGCCCGTTGGAGTCGATGCTCTAGTTCCTCAACCGTTTCCTGAATTTCTACCTTAAATTTGTTAGCCATATTGCATCTCCTCTACTTTTAGCCTAAATTTAGTGTACCTTCATAGTGAATTGGTAT
>NZ_JAUPTE010000182.1:0-1111 GCF_036701705.1 Microcoleus sp. w1-18aA5
TCTAAAGTCCAATGAACTTGGTTTTCAATCCCCCAATGTTGACGAATTACACGACCATTAAGCTGAGCATCTACTGGTAAAGAACTTAGGTAAAACTGTACCTCTTGAGTCGTTTTGTTCCAAAGATGACGGACTCGTTCTACACAAACAATAGTCTGAATATCTGTCCATTGTTCTTGTTTATAAAATCCTCCTAATGCCGCCACTGGCACCGCCCAAACTTTTCTAATTTCGACGCGATGATGTCCCTTTTCTGTGCGGGAATCATGACTCACTTTAATTCCCTCAAACTGTTGAGATTTAGCCATCTCAAACCAGGTTTTGACTTGATTATAAAGAGTTGGATGATTACTTTTTAATGTGACTACATAATCGCCTTTTTTCTGACGAATTAACCGAACAATCTCGGCTTGAGTCCCCATCGCATCAATCGTAACAATGGCTCCGGTGATGTCAATTAATTCCAACAATGCCGGGATCGCTGTGATTTCATTTGAATGGTCTTCAACTTTGACTTGTCCCAAGACTAACCGATGTTCACTCGCCCATGCCGTCACTAAATGTAAGTTTTTTATCCCTTTTGTTCGGTCATAAGACCCTCTCAGACTTTTTCCATCAATCGGGCTCACTTCTTGAGCAACTGACCCGATTAATTGGTTCATCCATGTTCGCAATTTTTTCTCTAAAATTTTGGGCTCTAGCTTTTCAAATACCCGACGGAATGTATCGTCACTTGGGATGCCATTGGGTAACTTTAAAAACTTTTGTAACCAGGTAAGCTTACTGATTCCATAATTTTCTATGTCTTCCCACCCATCCGCTCCGGCTATCACAGCTAATAAGGCAATGACGAGAATATCTTTGAGTAAGTGGTGTTTGGTTCGCTCCACTCTTGGATCTGGTACGTCATCAAAATAATTTGAAAAGCCAGCTTGTAAATCTTCCATAGAGATAGGTTTTGGCTTGTTGAGCGCAGAGGATTTTTCCGCTGGCTTGGAGTGAGCGAATCCTTTACTCATACCCATAAACTTTTCCTTACCTTGATGACTTAGCTTTGAGGCATTATAGAACCGTTAATGACGAGGGGGATCCCTGTGTATTTTGTTTTTTT
>NZ_JAUPTE010000183.1:0-1088 GCF_036701705.1 Microcoleus sp. w1-18aA5
TAAGTAGCTAGACAAAATTAATTACATAGTTTTCTCCAAATTCTTTCAGGATTTTTTCCACAGATGTAACAAAAGTTCCCCAATTCTTGTAAGCAGATATCTCAATCCATTCATACTTAATAAACCGCCATAAAATTTCAATTAAATTTAATTCTGGAGAGTAAGAAGGCAACTCAAAGAGAGTAATATTACGTTGTTTCCACTCTTCAAGTTTGTCAACAATAGCATCACTGGTATGAATAGAAGCTTGATCAGTGACAATCACCGTTGGCTTATCTACGGTGGGGAAAAAAGCATCAATACAGGCAATAACCACATCTGAATTAATACTTTGAGATGAAATATAAGTTTCAAGATGGTTATTTCGATTCATAATTCCTAGTACATTCATTCGCTGACTACGACGACTAGGAATTGTTAAATATTCTCCGATTTCCTGCCAGCCATAGGGGACACAAGGAATCAAACAAAACCCCGTTTCATCCAAGTAATATAAATCAATTTTACCCTGCTCATCCAATTGCTTTAATTCTTCTAATTGCGCCTTTTTCTCTTGATATTCCTGGGCTGGAGGCGTTCCTGCAACTCCTTTTCGCATACGATGCCAACTCATATTTAGAGTTTTTAGTATTCTTTTAATTGTTTTTGTACTGGGAGTTATGCCCCAGGTCTCTTGAACTTTTTGGCTAACATTTTTTAATTGCCTTGGTTCTTGTTTAGCCCACTCTTTAATTTGGGCTTTCTGCGAAGAGTTAAATAGTGGCTTAGAACCTCTTCCTGGTTTATTATAAAGTCCTATCATTCCCTCTACTTCCCACCGATTGAACCAGTTATAGAGGGTCTTATAACTTATGCTGAAAATATTCATTAACTCTCCTTTTTTTATTCCTTGCGAAGCTAATATGAGGCAATGTGCTCGTTGACGTACCTGATGATGTCGGCTTTGGCGATAAATTCGCTGTAACAATTTAGACGAAAGAGGGTTTATTTCTCTGATAAACATCATAGGAAACTGTAATTAACTCATAATTTTGCCGGAAATATCATTATACTATGTATTGGTGTAATTAATTCTGTCTAACTACTTA
>NZ_JAUPTE010000184.1:0-1080 GCF_036701705.1 Microcoleus sp. w1-18aA5
CCAAATGTACTCCGTCTTCGATATCTTTTTTTAGGTTCTTGACGCCGACATACATATTTTCCTACCTGCTTTTTCTGAAGTTCAGTACCTTCAAATATTGCCAAACTATAGGCGAGTGTCATTAGCAGAATTATGTTAATCAGTCGGTTGCCTTTTAAGCTAGTTCCTTCCAGATCGTAGCCTCCTGTTTTACAATCTCGAAACATTTCTTCGATACCCATCCGTTGCTTGTAAGCATCGATCGCTACCCGCAACGACCCTAAATCTGTGAGTATAAACCATGCTTCATCAACCTGCCATGCCCCATAGTTTCTTTTCCACTTACAAGCAACATCAAATCCAGTGGCAGGTTGAGTTTTTCTCACTCTTTTACCTTGAAAATATAAAGAGGTTCCCGGCACTATTCCTAATTCATCTAATCGCTGCCAAACTAAATGCTCTGTTTCGATACAATGATTCCTCTTCAGTCTTAAGCAAAAAGACACACCCTTTTCCTTGAGCCAGTTTCCCAAGTCGACCGAACAAAATTCACGGTCTCCTAAAACGATGACTTTATATTCTGAAAATAACGGTAAAACTTGCTGTAGATTTGTAGTCTGTTCCTCGAAGTTGCTGCTCCCCAATTTGGGCAACAATGACCAGTATAATGGAATTGCTCTTCGCTCCCAGATTAAGCTAACCATGAAAAGATTAATACACCCCCATTGACTGCGATCGATTGCGATTGACAAGGTTTGACCGACAGAGCAATAAGTAGTCAACCAGTAAGTAATTAATGGAAACCAAATTAATTCGATTGTTAAATTCGGTAAATCCAAAAATCTTTGCAATTTCCGTCGCCGACTTTCGGCTGTAATTAGACAGGGAAATACTCGGGAGAGCCGCTCTAATCTCACTTGTTTTTCTGATTGCATCAAGGATAGCAAAATTGTCATCACCAAAAACTGAGATGGCGTCAGGTATTTTTGTAAGTGAGCCTGGTAGAATCTTAGTATCATTATTTTTTTGGATAGGCAAGCGTGTAACAACTCTGCTGCCTATCTTTTTTTACCACAAGTTGGCTCAATCCTTACTAGCTAT
>NZ_JAUPTE010000017.1:0-93731 GCF_036701705.1 Microcoleus sp. w1-18aA5
GGTCTGACCAGTTTTTTTTCAACAATTCTCTAAAAGCCTCTTGACAAAAGACTTACAGTCTTAACTTGTCACCAATGATGCAGTAAGCTGCGGACTGCACACCTTACAAACAAAGTTGGTTGGTAAGTCTCGATCAAGTCAGGTGGATTGCTGGGTCAATAGTCGCATTTGGTGTGACTGTACTCCTGGCCTGGGCGACGATCGCAGGGGATCGCAAAAGTAGTGTGAGTGTGTAACCAAACTGGATAATCAAACCACAAATTTATTGCCCTTACCTAGATTTTGCTATGGCTTTTGTGCCACACACAATCCGGATCGAATCGTACTTGTCTTCATCAGCAGCAACAATTGTTTTCAGCAGTAGCTTCCAAGCTTGGAATTTAATGTTTTCTTGGAGCTTTACTATCTGATGAGATGCCATTGAATCGAACACACTAAAAATTTTTCTTTCATCATCGATCCAACTGTTGGCAAATTGGCGATAGTAGCCATTCAACTCAGTAGAAATTATCTCAAATCCCACTTTTTCACAGATAGCGCGGAAGCTCTGCAGTGTGAAGAAATACAAATGCCTTGGTACATCTAGATGCATCCATGCAATCCCTGATGACTTCAGCCCAATACAAGAGTTATTTGGTACTTCCATTACCAATTTGCCACCATCCACTCCGCAATTGCATGGCATTGCGGAGTGCAAGTAAAGGATCTCTGGTATGTTCGAGTACGTGGTTCATCACAATTATGTCGTACTGTCTAGACTTGACTTCCGGGGGCAAAGATTCAGCAGTACCATAAAATACATCAAGACCTCGCTGTTGGGCCAAAACCAAAGCTTGTCGATCGGGTTCTACACCCCAGACTTTGTGACCATCTGCTTGCAATTCTTGCAACAGGTGCCCGTTGGCGCAACCGATTTCTAATATCGAGCACGAAGCAGTCCCGAACTGTTGCTTCCACCATTTACTTGTGACATCTACTCCGCGATCAAAACGCCAAGCTAGATGGGTACGCAATTTATCGAAGAAGGAATAGAAGAGGCAGATACGAAGCCTGTAAAGTCTATATGATGAGTATAATACTCATCGATGTCGTAGAAGCTGGCGATTTTGTTGAAATCGGGCAGAGGATGAATGCATCCAAGTTGTGACTTTTCGCACCAATACAATTGAAATGACTCTTTGTTTGCAGGTCTGCGCCAATCACCGGGTATGAATAGCCACGGTTTCATACTCTCTCCCGATATCGGGCAGACGACGGTAGGGCTTAAGGACGTTTGACTTTGCATTGGAGTTTTCATTATTTAGGTACTTGACATACTCATAACCACTCGTGTTGGATGTCAAATCCAGTAATTAATTATGTGCCATTAAGAATTGCAGAATCCGAAATACAGCAGATGACTGCCCAAAAAATATTAGGTTTCGGAAACACGATTGCTGCGGCGTGGTTTTCAGCTTACATTGAATTTAAGCTAACGCATTTAACTTGCTTTGTCACTTTGCATAAAAAAACTTCACATTCTGCGATCTGGATGTGAGTAAGTTTTCATGTATTTACGAATTCAGCAATACTACAAGTATAAATTAAGTTATAAAACTGGGGAGCGATGTAGGCTGCGAGCGAGACCCATAAAAACTTTGTTGCATTTGTACCTCAATAATATTGCTGAAATCTTTTGCGAAAGCGAAGTATGAAATTTGCCATTTCATATATCTGTGGGCGCAAATATTGCGCCCGCTACTGTTCTTTGATCTGAAAATTTAGCTCCCAATTGAGTTGGGAAGCCAAACTTTTCTTGAATCTTCAGCACAAGAGCTAATTGACAAGCGTGCATTTTTATGTATTTGTAGTGAATGCCTCCTATCGATCGGCGTAAGCCCCCATCCGTTCTTTGATAAACCGGATATAAAAATGCCTGAAAGTAGACTTAATCACGCGGGGCATACCAAAGTCGATCGGCATCATTTTTTCCGGCAACTTCCAATCCAAAACCTTGAGATTTTCAGGCTGCAACAGCGGAAAATCAAGATCCTCTAAATTCGAGCACAGTCCTAATCTCATCGCCGCAGCTACAGTGGGAACCGCCGCCGGATCAGCATTAATAATTTCAACTAAAGTTCTGTCCAAAGCAAACACATCATCAGATGCGGCTAAAATTCCCAAAAACTTAGGTTCACCGCCACTTGGCCCGTTACCTTCGTGGCCGATAATGCCATCCAAAATCGTCAAATTTGGGTTAATTGCCCGGGCAGTTTCTACCAGCATTTCACCGAATCTGGCGCTATCTTTGCCAGCTTCCATGTGCCACCAAGCCTTCATTTTGCCGGGGACGCAGCCGAACAAGTTTTTCACGCCCATTGTCACGGTTAATTGAACGTGAGATTTGAGTTTGGGCAAATTAATCACTACATCCGCTTCCATTGCTTCTTTGCAAATTCGCAGATGATTGAAATCTTCGCTGACAGTTTCGTAGCGTTTTCCTTGAAACTCAACTACTGGCAAATTCAGTTCTTCCAAAAGTGGCAAATAACCGTTTGCTTTGGCTACACCCATAGCGCTACCAAAAGCTGGACTATCGCCTAAAAATGGTCTTCCTCCCGCTTCAATGACCATTTTAGCGACGCAGTAAACCAATTCTGGGCGGGTGACGCATTCTTTTGTAGGGCGAGAACCGGTGAGGAGATTGGGTTTGAGTAAAACCCGATCGCCCGATTTGACAAAAGCCGAGATTCCGCCCAAGGGTGCCAGCAAACTTTCTAAAGATGCTTGCAAGATTTGGCGATCGTATGAATTGGCCTGAATTAAACTAACAGCAGACATAATTATGAATTGATTGGTAATTGGTTATCGATCGGGAATAATCTAAATATAACGCACGCGCGGAACACCCTAAGCAGGGTGTTCCGCGCGTGCGTTACCAAGAATAATCTCAATACAAATGAACCCTAAGTATCCATCGGCAATCTGCCAACAGCAGCCCGCTGCATGGTACTAACTCGCAGCGAGTTAGAGAATACTCCTTGACCTTGCAGTTCAGGGATAGCAGGTTTAACTTCCACTTTCACCAACCGGGCAGTGCAGATAAAAACCGTTTGATCTGCTAAATGGAAAGTCAACCAAGGTTGATTTAACAAATGCAGCACTTCCTCTTGGAATTCTTGTGCAGGCATCGGAATAGTAAAGGTTTCTGCGTGACCTTCCACATAATGAAATGTCACTTGAGTCGTGTTCTCTCTATCTTGAGTTAATTTGGCAAAAGAACCTGCGCGCATAAATTTTGCTCCCA
This sequence comes from Microcoleus sp. w1-18aA5, assembly GCF_036701705.1. Lineage (NCBI taxonomy): Bacteria > Bacillati > Cyanobacteriota > Cyanophyceae > Oscillatoriales > Microcoleaceae > Microcoleus > Microcoleus sp. w1-18aA5. The sequence continues at coordinate 3,287 of NZ_JAUPTE010000017.1, forward strand.
AACTTTAGACTATAAAAAAAATTCAGAATTAAATGTAAAAAAAATGAATTCTGAATTGTTTAACTTTAACCTGTGACAGTGATCGGGCAGAACTCAGAAGGTAGAAGGCAGAATTAAATCGAGTTCAGCCTTCTAGTTTCTAGCTGATTCCTGCGAGATACTATACGTTAGCAGAAGATGTTGGCATCGCACTCATTTTCTTTAAATCTAGAACTTTTGCCAAGTCTTCTGCACTCATTAAACCCTGTTCTAACACAATTTGCCGCAGAGATTTGCCAGTTTCTAGGGATGCTTTGGCGACAGCAGCGGCGTTGAGATAGCCGATGTGAGTGTTGAGGGCGGTAACGAGGGCGAGACTACCTTCAGCATAAGCAAGACACCGATCGCCCTTAGCTTCAATTTTCGCGAGGCATTGTGTAGTCAAAGCGCTGATGGTATTGCCCAAAATTTCGATGCTGTGAATGAGATTGTAGGCAATCAGGGGCATCATCACGTTCAATTCTAATTGTCCCGCTTGGGCCGCCAGGGCGATCGCGCTATCGTAACCCATAACTTGAAAACAAACCATCGATGTCATTTCTGCCATCACAGGATTGTATTTTCCCGGCATAATTGACGAACCAGGTTGCACAGGAGGCAGTTGAATTTCTTTCAAACCCGTTTTCGGCCCGGAGTCCATCAAACGCAAGTCATGGGACATTTTAACGCAATCCTGAGCGAGATTTCGCAGTGCACCGGAAACATTTACAAACGGTGCCATACTCTGCATAGCAGCCATTAAATGCTTTGCTGGTTTCAGGGGGTGGTCGATTAATTCGGAGAGAATTTCAGCAACTTTTTGACAGTATTCAGGGTGAGTATTTAACCCGGTTCCTGCCGCACTTCCCCCCAATCCCAGGGATGTCAAATCATCGGATGCCCTGTCAATTCTCAAGGTATGTTCTTTCAGAATTTGCGCCCAAGCGCCGAAGGTATCGCCGAGTCGAACCGGCACAGCATCTTGTAGGTGAGTGCGGCCTGATTTAACAATATCTTTGAATTCTTCTGCTTTATTTTCTAGGGCGACTACGGCATCCGACAAAGCCGGAAAAAGAGTTTTTTCTAACGCCAACAATCCGCCGATCCTAATCGCCGTCGGAATCACATCATTTGTCGATTGACCGTAGTTTACATGATCGTTAGGACTGATGCGCTTGTAATTGCCTTTTTCCTCGCCCATAATTTCCAAAGCGCGATTTGAAAGAACTTCATTAACATTCATGTGGTGAGAAGTTCCGGCGCCGGCTTGGTAGACATCAACTACAAATTGATCGCGCAATTTGCCAGCTAGGATTTCATCTGCTGCTTGGACAATTGCTTGACTGATGTCTTGGGGAATGCAGCCGAGTTCGCCATTGGCGATCGCCGTTGCTTTTTTAATTAAAACACAAGCCTCAACGTATGTTGATAAAGGCTTAATGCCGCTAATCGGGAAATTTTCAACTGCGCGCAGGGTTTGGATGCCGTAGTAGACATTAGATGGGATTTGTTTGTCTCCCATCGAGTCGCTTTCGGTGCGGTAGCTGATGGTTTGGTGTTCGCTCATATCGCCTTGTTTGTGATAATTGGGAATTGGGATTTTTTTTAAACGCTGCTGACTGTCACTGCTGTTTTACCGCGTCGGCGGACTCAGTAAAATACAAGTCACGATTGTAAATAATTATCTCACACTCTGAGTTAAATCTCAAAGCTCAAATTCTAAATTAAAATTATTTACCTAAGATTGTGCAATAATAGTAGTGTAATTCCGAGTTTTTTAGCTTGCATTCTTCTGTACTTCATTAGATAAAATTTTCGTGTTTAACAATAAATATTAAACCATACTTGGGGATTTTGTTACAAAAATTCAAGTTAAAATTTTCCGAAAGTTGTTATATTTGGTAGCACAAACAATTTTGCAGCAGGCGAATTGCCAAAAATTATGCCGCGTTACCAAACCATAGATGATGTTCCTACTCTCCAAGAGGCACTCGAAGGAATAATTGTTGAAGATTTAAAAAAGCTCAATGCACTGTTGTCGGGCGATCGCAAATTAACCCGCAAAGCTGACCTGGTTGCTGGGATTAAACAGCAAATGCAGGGAGAAAAACTTAAGCAAGTTTGGGCGCAATTAGACGATTTGCAAAAAGCGGCCGTAGCGGAAGTTATACATGGGTCAGGTGGTGGCTATGATGCCGATGTATTTGTAGCGAAATACGGACAACAACCAAACTGGGGAAAGAGCGATCGCTATGGATACAACCGAGAACCATCCCTACTATGCTTGTTCTTCTACGGCACTGAGATACCCTACGATCTGGAAAAAAACTTGCTGAAGTTTGTGCCAAAACCTCAAGCAACTCCCTTAAATCTGGTTGGCGATGTACTGCCAGAGAATTTTATGGTTCGTGTAGAAAAACATAACTTTCGTACATCTAAAAAAGAGGTATCCGAGTACGAACTTCCTTTGACAATTTTTGAAATGGAACGGGCAGCCCCAAAGGATTTGGAAGCAGTTTTGCGTCTGATTCAGTCGGGCAAAGTTGCCGTTAGTGAGAAAACCGCATTACCTGGTGCCACAACTCAGAAAGCGATCGCCGCCGTATTGCAAGGAGGTGATTTTTATAACGACGAACAGCGCCAAGCTACCGTGGAAAAGGGCGATATATTCTACGAGGTTGGTAACATCAAATCCTTTGCTTGGACCGCGATCGCTCAAGCGAGCAAATTCGCCGAACAATCGGGCAAAAAGCTTGTTTTGACGAAAGCGGGACAGAAAGCTTTGCAAGAATCACCTGCCAAAGGATTACAGACAGCATGGAAGCGTTGGTTAAAAACAAACTCTTTTGATGAATTTCGCCGCATTGATGCGATTAAAGGACAAACCGGCAAGGGCGCGCGCGGCATGACAGCGGTGGCGGGGCGGAGAGAGGCGATCGCCTCAAGGCTAGCAGAATGTCCTGTCGGTAAATGGGTTCTGTTTAGCGAATTTAGCAGGTATATGTTGGCAACGGGCAATCGGTTTGAAGTAACGCGCGATCCCGACAATCTCTACATTTCTGAATTTGGGTATGGTAACTTAGGATATTCGGGCAGTCACGATTGGCATATTCTGCAAGAAAGATATATGCGCTGCCTGTTGTTTGAGTATGTTGCTACCCTGGGAATAATTGATGTTGCCTATGCCGATCCGTCCCTCCTACCCAGCGATTTTGACGATCTTTGGGGAACGGACGATTTGAGATTTCTCAGCCGCTACGACGGCTTAATCTCTTTTCGCCTGACAGCTTTGGGGGCTTACTGTTTGGGATTGACTCAGAATTACACCGCGCCAGCAATTGAGTTCCGTCAAACACTCCGCGTACTACCCAATTTAGATATTGTTGTAGCAGGAGAAGGCATCGCGACATCAGATGCGATCGTCCTCGATCTCTATGCTAAAAAAGTTTCAGATGTCGTCTGGCAACTCGATCGACAAAAGCTATTTACCGCCATTGAAGCCGGATACCCGCTAGCAGAATTTAAAGAAGTTTTAGAGACAAGAAGTATCGAACCGCTACCGGAAACCGTACAGCGATTTCTGACGGATGTTACAGAACGAGCGAATAGTTTGCAAGATATAGGAACTGTCAAGTTAATCGAATGCACAAACGCCCATTTAGCAGTGTTGATTGCCAATGATTCCCGTACCAAAAAATTCTGTCAGCTAGCGGGCGATCGCACTTTGACGGTTCCATTGTCCCAGGAAACTAAGTTTCGCAACGCCCTGCGGCAAGTCGGCTACGTCTTACCCCAGCGGGATAAATAATACACCTGATACTATTAGTGTCAAAAATCACCCGAAAACCTTTTTATCTTTCGTTTATAGCTGAGTCCAGATCCCCCTAATCCCCCTTGAAAAGGGGGACTTTGAGTATTTGTACGGTGCGTCGCTGGCGATAAATCCTAAAAAAAGAGCGACAATCTCAATCGCGACGCACCTTATAACATGGACTGGAGCAAATCAACCAAACTTTTCTGTTCTAACAAACTTATTCCCTCTTCCTTCTTCCTTCTTCCCTCTTCCTTCTTCCTTCTTCCTATGACTTACGTTCCCGAAAATGCTTTAATCGTACAAAGCGATCGATCGATCTTACTAGAAGTTCACGCTCCCACAGCACAACAGGCGCGAGAAGCGATCGCCCCCTTTGCCGAATTAATCAAAAGTCCCGAACACATCCACACCTATCGCATCACGCCCCTCAGCGTGTGGAATGCGCGGGCGGCGGGAATGTTAGTTGAATTGATGATCGCAGCTTTGCGAAAGTATGCTAAATATGACATTCCTGAGTCGGTAGCGCAGGAAATCGAACTGCTTGGTACGCGCTACGGATTGACGGTAATTGAAAGGATTGATGCGGAAAATCCCGATTTACAACTGCGGATTGCCGATCGCCCGCTGACGGAGTTGCTAGTGCGGGACGATCGCGTTAAACCGCTGTTAGGTAAGCGGATTTCGGATCTTTGCTTTCAAGTCGATGCGGGGAATCGCGGTGTACTCAAACAAGCTTTGCTAGCCGTGGGTTATCCGGCGGAAGATTTGGCTGGATATGTCGAGGGTGCCGAGTTAGCAATTGCATTGCGCGATCGCACTTTAGGAAGCGATTTACCCTTTAATTTGCGTGCCTATCAAAAAGAAGCAGTAGAAGCATTCTATCAGAGCGGAGAGGTAAAAGGTGGCAGCGGTACGATCGTCCTACCGTGCGGCGCTGGTAAGACGATTGTGGGGATGATTGCGATGAGTTTGGTGCAGCAAAAAACATTGATTCTCACCAGCAGTTTGACTTCGGTACACCAGTGGCGCAGGGAAATATTAGACAAGACGAGTTTAACTGAAGATGCGATCGCCGAGTACAGCAGCAACAGCAAAAAAACGGCTTCTGTAACTCTCTCGACTTACCAAATGCTCAGTTATCGATCGAATAAAAATGATGAATTCCCGCATTTCGAGTTGTTTAACGCCCAATCGTGGGGACTGATTATTTATGATGAAGTCCATCTATTACCTGCACCGATATTTCGGATCACCGCTGAATTACAAGCACGACGCAGGTTAGGTTTAACTGCGACATTGATTCGCGAAGACGGGAAAGAAGGCGATGTCTTCACGTTGATTGGGCCCAAGCGCTATGACGTACCTTGGCGCGAATTGGAAGGACAGGGATTTATTGCCACTGCGAATTGTACGGAAATCCGCGTCGCGCAAAATGAAGCGGAAAAAATGGAATATGCCCTAGCACCCCGCCGCAGCCAGTTTCGGATTGCTGCGGAAAATCCGGGTAAGTTGGATGTGGTACAAAGTTTATTGCAAAAGGAGGCGGGACACCGTATTTTAATTATTGGTGAGTATCTCGAACAGTTGGATGCGATCGCCAAAATTACCGAATTGCCTCTGATTACGGGGAAGACAAAACAGGCAGAGCGCGATCGGTTATACGAAGCATTCCGTCACAAAGAGATTCCCGGATTAATTCTCTCTCGCGTGGGCAATTTTGCCGTCGATTTACCCGATGCCGATGTGTTGATTCAAGTATCGGGAAAGTATGGTTCTCGCCAAGAAGAAGCGCAGCGCCTCGGACGAATTCTCCGCCCTAAACCCGACGGACACAATGCCAGCTTTTATACATTAGTATCGCTACAAACTTGCGAGGAAGATTTTGCCCGACACCGCCAACTATTCCTCACCGAACAGGGCTACAACTATCGCATAGAAGTTCAAGGCGATGGTTAGTCTGCCTTGCATAATAGACCTCTTACAGTATTAACGCGCTTGTAGTTGCTTTTTTCATCTCAACAAGTTGCTACACTATTAATAACCGCATCCTCACCCACATTTATGCTTCCAACAATCATCGCCGCTATCGCTCCCTACATATCGGGAGTGCTCTCACCCATCGCCAGAAATATCGGCCACAAACTAGGAGAAGCCTTCGGAAACAACTCTCAAAAGTACCGAGATATTCTGATTCCCGCTCCCAATAACTCATCTGATTCGACTGAGATAGAGCGAGCAAAACACCGTTATTCTCAAGAAATGCTGGAATACGCGAAGGCGAAAGATACCAGAGACCGGGAATTGTTAAAGCTAACAGTAGCACAAACGGCACGTCGCATTGAGTTGCAGGAACAGGAACAGCAAGACAGACTAAAGCTGGCAGCCTTGCAGCGGGATTTGATGCGGGAATTGCAAGCAAAGGATATTCAGGTCAAGCTGGCTGAAATTCAAACGATTTGGGATAAAGATACTTGGTTTTCTAAGTTGAATCGAGAGGAAACTAAGCAGATTTTACTTCAGCAGCAACACCGCCTCTTAATCTTACTATCACCGCCCAAAATTAGCAAGCAATGCCCGGAAACATTCTGTGAAGATTTGCCAATTGAAATGAGAAGTGTCGGAGATTTTCTCAGACAGTATTATCCTCAACAGGATGTCTTACGCCCAGTTAAGTTTTATAGCGACTATTTCACAGAGTCGATTGGTGATATTGATGTGGAACGCTTGCAGCGAATTTTATCTCCGGTTCCGACTACAATTTTATATAGCGATATCAGTGATTATGCCGTAACTTTTCGCGTCGGCTTTTGGGGATTCCTCAACAATCAGGAAGTCTCCCTGTTTTCTACAAAAGTTTTTGACTGGGAAGAGACCAAAGATGCACTTTTAGCATCTGGGGTAAGTGAGAAAAAAGCCCTCCGCATGATTCGGCAGTTGATTGTGGCAATTCACAAGTTACTGGCTGGATTTTTAGCGGATTTGTATTATCTCAATATTGACCCATCCTATGAACCTCAGTTGTTTAATTTAAGGGATGAATTGGCTGAATATGGATTGGCAGAAGAATGGGTGAAACCTTATTTTGATATTCTTCAGGATATTCAGTGGCGACAGGGAGAACAGTATGAACAGCAGTTGAAAAAGCTGATGGAGCAAATAGAGGCAGAAGGTCAATCTCAAGCATCTGCCAAAGCTGAAGCCAAACGCCAACAACAAATAGAAGAATGTGCCAAAGCTGAAGTAAAAAGCCAACAACAAATAGAAGAAGCATTCACTAAAAAAGTTCAGTCATTCAAATGTGTCAAAACTCTTAATCGCGTAGGTAAGTCATCTGTTGATTGCGTAGTTGTTAGTCCAGATGGCAAGACTTTTTCTACTGATAGCAGGGGAAATTGCAGCAAACTTTGGAATTTGCATACAGGAGAGGTAATTCGTACTTTCTCTGGGCATTCAGATGCGGTTTATTGCGTTGCTATTAACCATAATGGGAAAATTTTAGCGAGTGGAAGTTATGACCAAACAATTAAGCTATGGAATCTGGAAACAGGACAAGAGATTAGCACTCTCAAGGGTCACTCAGGTTTAATTCGGTCTCTTGCTTTTAGTCCAGACGGAGAAACTCTTGTTAGCGGCAGTGGTGACCATACTATCAGACTGTGGAATCTGAAAACCAAACAGCAAATCCGCACTCTCACTGGGCATTCAAACCAGGTTTGGTCTGTTGCCATCAGCCCGGATGGACAAACTCTTGTTAGTGGCAGTTGGGACAAAACTATCAAACTGTGGAGTCTGAAAACCAGACAGGAGATTTGCACTCTCACTGGGCATTCAAAGTCGGTGTATTCTGTCGCCATCAGCCCGGATGGACGAACTCTTGCTAGTGGCAGTTGTGACAATACTATCAAGCTTTGGAATCCTAAAAAAGGAAATGAGATTTGCACTCTCACTGGGCATTCAGACTATGTTAAGTCTGTCGCCATCAGCCCGGATGGACAAACTCTTGCTAGTGGCAGTTTTGACAACACTATCAAGCTTTGGAATTTAAAAAATGGACAGACAATTCGCACTCTCATCGGACATTCAGATAAGGTTAATTCTGTCAGTTTTAGCCCAGATGGAAACACTCTGGTTAGTGGCAGTAATGATGAGAGTATCAAGATTTGGCGGTGTGATAAGTAAAGTAACATAAACAGATGAAAATTAAGGAGCAATTTGCAAACATGGCACTACAAAACTTGACTGCGTGAGAAATAAACCGATAAACGCTTAGGGAATGTAATTGAAATGTCAGAAACAATTAATTTTGAGCAAGCAGTGTTAGAGAATCTGCGACAGTTGCCAAGGGAGAAACAACAAGAATTGCTCGATTTTGCACAATTCCTGGTGCAAAAAGCGGAACAGAAAAAGCAGTTACCTAGCGAAAGTTCTGAGTCTAACAGTGCGTCAACAACCGCACCTACTCTCCAGCTATCACTTAGAGAAATTGCTAGCCTGCCAATAGCAGAACGCCATAAAATACTAGCACCATTTATACCGGCTACAGCCGAAGATTTTTTGACATATCCTGAATTAACCGAGTTTTCGGCACTCGATGGCGAAGACTGGGAGACTGAGTATGACTACTAACCCAAAACGAGGAGAGGTTTGGCTGGTACAACTTGATCCAACCCGAGGGCAAGAAATTCAGAAAACACGTCCTGCGGTTGTGATTAGTTCGGAAATGTTTAGTTCTATCGCCATGCGGATTATAATTCCTGTGGCTACATGGCAACCTAAATTTCAAAATCGCCCTTTCATGATTCTCATTCAGCGAACTGAAGAAAACTGTTTAGACGCAGACTCAGCAGGCAATGTTTTGCAAGTTCGGAGTGTAACTACTGAGCGATTTGTCAGATGTATCGGCAAAGTTTCTGAAACGGTTGTGCAAGAATTAGTAATAGGCTTAATTATCTGTGTTGATTATCGTCCATAAAATCAGGAATGTCGATCGCCCGAATTAGCTTTCTGAACATAAAACACACCAGAGGCTAGTCAGTATGGGTTGCACTGCATTCAGGTCAACAGTGGCAAACCCTCATCTAGTGGCGTTTCCTCCCTCAACCCAAACCTACCAAACTTACCCAACTATCAGCCCACTTCCAGCTTCAAAATTTACTATCCCGCAGGATGTTGATTTATTGCCACGGATCGGATTTCTTTGTGACACAATAGATTTTAGTATGAATCTATGTGAGGATTGTTCATGGCTCGTTTTAATCAAATCCTTGTCCTTAGCGCCATCAGCCTTATAGCTTTGGCTGGTTGCGACAGCGCTAAAGAAGCTTCCACTCCCCCAACTTCACCTGCCCCGGTTCCTGCTGCTACTGCTGTAAAAACTGATAAACCAGCATCGCAGGGAAACTATGCAGAATTGAGTGGTGTGGTTTCCAGTACCACAGCAGCAGTTCAGGCTGGAAACTTTGCCAAAGCGAAAACCGAATTTGACAAATTTGAGAATGCCTGGAAAAAAGTAGAAGACGGTATCAAAGCTAAAGCTCCTAAAAGCTACGATGCAGTTGAGGATACCACAGAAAAAGTGATGACTTCGCTCAAAAAGTCTCAGCCAAGTAAAGACCAAGTGCTGACTCAATTGCAGTCGCTAGAAAAGACGATCAGTAGCATTCCTAAGTCCTAAATTTCAGTGGTGAGTGCTTGATTCTAAAGTCTCAGACGCAGAAACCGAGTTTTTTAACTCCGGTAATTGGTTCAAACCTTGAATAAAAGTTAAAATACCCGGTTTCTGTGCGTCGGACTGCGTAAGTCCTGTGAGAGTTATGCGATCGGAGTTACTCAGCAACAAGCACTCAACGCTCGCTCCTTATATAACCTCAGTATTCCCAAACTTTCAACCACTATGAAGAGAGCATTTCGCAAGTACCACCGCATTCTAGGCCTTATTGTTGCTTTGCCGATCGCGCTGACTGTCTTGACTGGAATGGTGATCACAATTGTCCGAGAGTGGCCGCTCGGTATAGAAATTTCATCGAGATTATTATTGAAAATTCATACAGGTGAAATCTTCCACCTGCAAGCGATTTACCCCATTTTAAATGGATTAGGAATGATAGGCTTGCTAGTGACTGGTTTAAGTATGTCTGGTTTGTTTGGCCGGAAAAAGCAGCCCACCTCTAACGATTAAAACCACAGAGGTGAGGAACTTTGGTCGGTTATATTGTTGGACTGGCTAGAATCAGGAACGCTCTCACCTTTGAGAGTCGTGACAATATATGTAGATAACGCAGAAATATAACAAAGCTGAAGGGTAAAAATTCAATGAAACCCACTATTAATGTCGAACAAACCGTGTCAGAAAATTTGCGACTTCTGTCGATAGAAAAACAAGAGGAAGTGCTCGATTTCGTTCAATTCCTCTTGTACAAAGCCCAACAGACAAAGCAGTTTAGCATAAGTTCCGAATCTGGCACTTCGACAACAGAAACCCCGCCTCTCCAGCGCTCACTACTAGACGGCGAAGACTATTTAATTGACCCAGCTATTACGCGCAGTCATGATGCTTTTTTGAAAGGTTACGCACCCGAAGACGAAGGACTTTATGACGACTATTGAGCCTGGTGATTTTTGGGTAGCAAATATTCCCTTTACAAGCGGCGCAGGCTCTAAAAAACGCCCCATACTTTTGCTGTGGTTGGATGGCGAGGATGTGGTAGCAGCAGTCGTTACCTCTGCAAAACCCCGCAGCCAAACTGATGTATTTCTTAATGATTGGTCTGCCAGCGGTTTGCGCGTTGCTTCAACAGTACGCTTGTCTAGATTAGATTGTCTGGAAAAGTCTTTGTTGCTAGCAAAAATCGGGCAAATTTCTCAACCGGATGCAGCAGAAGTGAAACGAGTCTGGGATTTGTACGTTAAGCCTCAATTCTAACCTATAAAGGTTCTGCGTAAGTCTCGATCAGTAAACAGGTTGGGTTGAGAAACCAGGTGGCTGCGTCAGTCCAAAAAATGCGTCTGACACATTACTCAAAATTTCCATCTTCTAAAGCGCCATCCGACAAAGTATATTCATCCTCAAAAACTTCAGACCAAGCCAGTGAGGTTAATTGACATTTTTTACCCATTTCATCCTCGGCATCTTTCACCGCAACTTGAAAACATTTCTCCCAGATAGACTCAATAAAATCACGGTTTAAACTCGGCATTTCTTCTTGACTTTCTTCAATCTCTCGTCGCGCCGAACGAATACTAATAGCCCAGCTAGCAGTTCGTTTTTCAGGTTGAGATTTCCATTTAATAATATGAAGCATTAAACGAATTAACTGGCTTTTTAATGCTCGTTTTTCGGTTCTTCCCATTGCTTCAATTAAAGATTCTAAACCTGCCGTTGCTTCCATAGATTTTCCTTCTTTGAGAAGTGTCTGGACTGTGACAGCCGTTTGATAATGAGAACACACTGCTAACCAGTCCCAATCTTGTTTAGTCAGCATTGCCCTATCCTTGAAATTGCTTATATTCCTAAATTTATCATAGCGATCGCCCTCAACTCCTCCCTTCCATCCCCCAACCCCGCACAATACTTAATAAAAACTTTACAAAACTTACCCGATCGCTCAACATGGGTTAGAGTTATCCTATAAAATCCAGCAATCCTGCAAAGCGTCAACCTTCTCGTCACTTATCCAGTGGTTCGATGACTCAAACCCAAAGCACTAAAACCGCCACCCCAACAGCAATTTATTCCTTGACAATTGCTCCCGCCTGTGTATTGCGAGGTCGATCGGCCATCGCACAAGCCGGAGATGCGATCGCCCGTTTCGGAAAGCGGCCGCTAATCGTCGGCGGCAGCAACTCCCTCGCCGCCGCCCAACCCTACCTGCAACCAATCCTCGAACAGCAGCAGTTAAAATCCGCCGAAACAGCATACGGCAAGGATTGCAGCGAAACCAGCCTCGAAACCCTGCGCGCAGCAGCCCAAACCCATGAAGCCGATTTCATCATCGGTGTCGGCGGCGGCAAAGCCTTAGACGCAGCGAAACTCGTCGCCCATCAGTGCAAAATCCCGATCGTCACCATACCCACATCAGCAGCCACCTGTGCCGCTTGGACAGCCCTTTCTAACATTTATTCAGAACAAGGTGCATTCCAATACGATGTCACATTAGCCAGATGTCCCGACTTATTAATACTCGACTACGGCTTGATTCAAACCGCACCACAGCGGACATTAGTAGCAGGAATTGGAGATGCGATCGCCAAATGGTACGAAGCATCAGTCAGCAGCGGACACTCCGAACAAACCCTGATAATTTCCGCCGTTCAACAAGCTAGAATACTGCGCGATATATTATTCCAAAAATCAGCCGCCGCCCTCAAAGAACCCGGTAGCGAAACCTGGCAAGAAGTCACAGATGCCGCCGTATTGCTAGCAGGAGTAATCGGCGGAATTGGCGGCGCCCAATGTCGCACCGTCGCCGCCCACGCTGTCCACAACGGCCTAACTCATCTATTAGCAAGTCACGGCACATTGCACGGCGAAAAAGTCGCCTACGGCATTTTAGTACAACTGCGACTAGAAGAAATGCTGCAAAACAATCAACTCGCAGCTAGCGCCAGACAGCAACTGCTAAAATTTTACGCCGAGATTGGATTGCCCCAAACATTAGACAACCTCGGACTCGGAGACATTACCATAGCAGAATTGCAGCGCGCCGCCGACATAGCCTGCAATCCCAATTCCGACATCCACCGACTGCCTTTTAAAGTTGTTCCCCAACAATTAATGGCAGCGATGGTTTCTACCACCGCACCTGTGGGAGAATTAAAGATTAAGAATTAAAACAGTTTGTAGTAAGGACTTAAGTCCTGAAAAGGCTGTGCTAGCAAGGACGAAAGTCCTTACTACAAACCAGGAAAACTGACAACTGACACAAAATAAATGACCTTGGATTGGATTAGCCCTGCTGACAGGTTGCAAAAACTACCGCCCTACGTATTTGCCCGTCTCGACGAACTCAAAGCCCGCGCCCGCGAACAAGGACTCGATTTAATAGACTTAGGAATGGGAAACCCCGACGGGGCGACTCCTCAACCAGTAGTAGAAGCCGCTGTCGCAGCCATCCAAAATTCTGCCAATCACGGCTATCCACCCTTTGAAGGAACTGCCAGTTTCCGCCGTACTATTACTAAATGGTACAGCCGCCGCTACAACGTTGAACTCGATCCAGAAAGCGAAGCATTGCCTTTGTTGGGTTCTAAAGAAGGTTTAGCACATTTTGCGATCGCCTACATCAATCCAGGGGACTTAATATTAGTACCAAGTCCTGCTTATCCCGTATTATTTCGCGGCCCAATCATCGCCGGTGCAAAAGTTCACAACATCATCCTCAAACCCGAAAATGACTGGGTAATTGACTTAGCCGACATTCCCGACAGCGTAGCCGAACAAGCCAAAATCCTCTATTTCAATTATCCCAGTAATCCGACTGGAGCAACAGCACCCCGCGAATTTTACAAAGATATTGTTGCTTTTGCACACAAACATCAAATCTTGCTGGTTCACGACTTGTGTTATGCGGAATTAGCCTTTGACGGCTATCAACCGACAAGTTTATTAGAAATTCCCGGCGGGAAAGAAATCGGCGTCGAATTTCACACCATGTCCAAAACCTACAATATGGCCGGCTGGCGCGTCGGTTTTGTAGTAGGAAATAGCAAAATTATTCAAGGTTTGCGGACATTAAAAACTAACCTAGATTACGGTATATTTTCCGCTTTGCAAACAGCAGCAGAAACAGCACTGCAATTGCCCGACAGTTACTTGCACGAAGTGCAGAATCGTTACAGGAATCGCCGGGATTTCATGGTTGAAGGATTGGCAGAATTAGGGTGGAATATTCCTAAACCTCTGGCTGCAATGTATCTTTGGGTTCCCTGCACTCCGGGCATGAGTTCGACTGATTTTGCCCTGAATGTTTTGCAGCAAACGGGTGTTGTGGTGACTCCTGGCAATGCTTTTGGGCCGGGCGGCGAAGGATATGTGAGAATTAGTTTAATTGCAGATTGCGATCGACTGGGAGAAGCATTGCGGCGTTTGAAACAAGCAAACATTCGCTATCAGTAGTCATTAGTCAGTAGCCATTAGTCAGTTGTGATTGGTGATTTGTGAGTTGTTAGTTGTTATTGGTTATTTGTGGGTTGTTAGTTGTTATTGATTATGTGTTATTTGTTGGCGATCGTAACCAATTATTAACTACCCAGGACTACTGACTAATGACTACTGACTAATGACTATAACGTTTTAATTTGCTCAATCACCCAATCAAAAGTTTCCATAACTTGCTTCAGTGCAGATTCGTCTTGCACAGTAAATAAAGCCAGACTCGGCGACCTTCTCTCGCCTGGTTCTGTAGGTAGCGACAGACCGATCGAACTCAGTTTACTTCTCAATTCCAGCCAGTTCTGTTCTGCATTAAACGGCGGCTGGGAACCATAATTGTCAGCAGAAATCTCCATTCTGCCAGCAATATCTACAGTGAATAACTGATAGGGTTTTCTTCCCCTTTGAGGCAATTGAGCCGCGAAACCGCCGTAGGCGTCCCCCGTCCCCCAATGGATTTGAACTTCGGGTTCTTGACTTTTCGCCCAAAGGTAAATTGCTTTTGCCATTTGCGCCTCGTCCGCGCCCCGTCTAGCTTTGATTTCCGCAAAAAATGAAGATTCATCCCAGCGCCTTCTTTCGCGTGTTGCGCTGGATTTTTTCTGCTGTGCTTCTGCTGTCTGACCGATCACTCTAGGAACCAAAGTTTTGAGGCCGTCTTCGCTTACATACTGCTTAATTTCCAGGGCCAAAACTTCAACCGGGTCCATTTGTTCGTTGAGAAATTCCACAACTCGGCGCATTTCAGCGGAAATCTCGTCAGCTACAAACACTAAGCGAACTTTACCCGCTTGCAAATTAGTTTTAACCTTCTGCCAAAATCTGTCTTCATTAGCATTTACGCCGAGAAACTCTTCAAAAATCTGTTCGGGATCGCGACCCCGATCGCGACAATTAGCTTCAAACAGAGAAATAATTGAATCGATCGGCCAGTAAAACAACGCATTAGCAGCATAGTCGATCGACTGACCCAAAACTTTTTGCCGCAGTTCGGCATTCGGAGTTCGCCGCACATCCACCAAAGTAGGAACGGCATTTTGGTCGAGAAACAAATGATCCAGCGACCACTGCACCGCTGTTTCCTCATCGCTGGCTACTGCTGCTTCCCGCGAAATTAACAGCCACCTGCGCGGTGTCGCCCGATCGATTTGGTCTCCCGCGATCAAATTAGGATAAGTTACTAGCAAATCTTGTAACTGGTCTTCCGAGTCGTAGGGCTGTTCCATCATTTCTACCAGCCTGTCGTCGTCCTGAATCAGATAAATACCTCCCGCCATGCCAGCCCACCTACTTAATTTTAGATTTTAGATTTTAGATTTTAGATTTCAGGCTTAGTTATTAGTCTTCAGTCTTCAGTCCGCAGCCAATGATTTGTGAAGGCAAAAGGCATTGGTCAGAATTCAATAAAAATTTTGAAGTCAATAATTTTTATTGTTTGTTAATTCAACAAAAAATCCCTTCTGACTAATGACTGATGACTAATAACTAATGACTAATGACTAATCACTCATAGAACCAGTAAATACTCGCTGTGCCGGCCCGGTCATGTAAATCCGCCCAGAAACTTCTGCCCATTCGATTTCCAAAACGCCGCCGGGGAGTTCAACCGCAGTTACCCGATCGCACTTCCCGACCAACACCCCAGCTACCACAGCAGCACAAGCACCAGTCCCACAAGCTAGAGTAACACCCGCGCCTCTTTCCCACACCCGCATTTTTACATAGTCTGAACGTATCACTTGAATAAATTCCGTATTGGTACGCTGCGGGAATGCTTTGTTGTGCTCGAATTGAGGCCCGACAGTTTCTAAAGCAACAGCCGAAACATCCTCTACAAAGGTAATGCAGTGAGGATTACCCATGCTGACGCAGGTAACAGACCAAGATTTATCAGCAACTTCGATCGGCACATCAATAACTTTGGCATCCGCTGCAGCCAAAGTTGTCGGAATTTCCGCAGCCAGCAGCCGGGGAACCCCCATATCCACCTTCACCTGACCGTCCGATCGCAATTCGGTGATAATAACGCCCGCACCGGTGTGAATCCGGTACTCAGTCTTAGATTCACTCCCCCCCTTAGCAAGGGGGGGTTGGGGGGGGTGAATTTCTGACCCTTCCAAATCGGCGATAAACTTAGCCAAACAGCGAATCCCGTTGCCGCACATTTCCGGTTCCGAACCGTCGGAGTTAAAAATCCGCATCGTATAGTCAGTATCGTTTTGACCCGGAAGAGCAAATATCACACCGTCTGCGCCAATCCCGAAATGTCGATCGCACAAATCCACAGCTTGTTCTGGCGTGATCACCGGTTCTGACGAGTGGCGGTTGTCAATCAGAATAAAATCATTTCCCAGTCCGTGATACTTCGCAAACTCGATCGGCATAAAAACAAACCTCTTTTGGTTAAAACTGATTAGACAATTTGATTACCAAATTACCCAGTTCCCAGTATTATAAAACTTTATGCAATTTATAGTCCTTTCTACTGAAATATAAACAAATATAATATTTATAACTCCACCGGGATACCTAATTAATGCTGATGTCAATAGCTCAATGAATATTCGTCAAAAAGTAACTGCCAATGGGTTTCTCCCTCATCGATTAGACGCGCTTGTAGTTGTGGCAGTAAGGGTTAAACGGTATAAAGAGAAGAATATGGTTTAAGGTAATATTTGACTATATTTTTCTGAACTATGTCTGAATTTGAAACCGGATTGCCCAGCGTTCGCTTAATACAAAGCTACATCAAAGACAAACAACAGGTGGAGATCAAACTCCTGACCGGCGACTTAGTAGCTGGCAGAATTTTTTGGCAGGATAATAGCTGCATTTGCCTCCTAGATCCGTCAGAAACACAAATTCTGATCTCGCGGCCAGCAATTGCTTATCTCAAACCCAACGGGTAAGAGTGGGGCATGGGGCATGGGGCATCGGGCATCGGGCATTGTTGACAGTTGACTGTTGGCTGGAAAGCTCACCACAGTCAACTGCCAACTCTGAACTGTCAACTGCCAACCGTCAACTGCCAACTGCCAACTGCCAACTGACTAATCGCTAAACAGCTTTTCGATGACTTGGGCCTTGACCAAAGGCAGCTTTAAAGCAGGTTGCGGCACTGGTGGTGAGGCCGTCCGCTGCATCAAGCCGAGCTCGTAGAAGCCGCCACACAGCAGCAAACGATCGCCTTCTTGCAAATTGCTACTTCCGTCGGGCCAGCGAGTAAATTTCCCTTCCCGGCGGATCGCCCGCACCTGCACCCCGTACTGGGTCAGCCAATCTACCTCTGACAGTTTTTTGCCCGCCCAAGGGCTGTTTGCTGGCAGCCTCAGCCACTGGCAAGAACTGTCGCCCTGCGGGACTGCAACTTCGCCCTTCGCCAGCAACTCAAAACTGATGAGTTCTTCCGGTTCTCCGACTACAAAAAGTCGATCGCCCGACAGCAAAGCTGTCTTCCCGTTGGGATAATCAATTTCCTCGCCATTCTCGCGGACGATCGCCATTACGCTGACCCCTGTCAACTGCCGCAAGTTAGTTTCTTCCAGAGTCATGCTGGCAATGGGAGAACCTGACGGCAAGCTGTACCACTCGCTGTTCATATCCCGAACCGCCACTTTCAAATCCCGCGAAACCGCCAAAGGTTCGCGCGCTGGCCGCAATTCCAGATAGCGGCTGCTGCGAATTTGCTGCACATCCCGCGCGATCGCCATTGCTGAAAGCCCCATGCCAGCCAGCAAGTGGGAAGACAGTTCTAAACTGGCTTCAAACTCCGGCTGCACGACTTCCCAGGCCCCCAATTGGTAAAGCAGTTCGATGTCTTTATCTTGGTTCGCACACACCACAATATCCAAATCCGGGACTAATTCTAAAGCCCGCTTCAGACACAAGCGAGTGCTCATGGGATCGGGAAGGGCGATCGCCATTGCTTTTGCCCGTTCCACCCGCGCGGCTTCCAATACGTGCAAGCTGGCAGCATTCCCGTAAATGTAAGGAATTCCTTGGACTCTGCACTCTTGAATTCTACTTTCTGACTCATCGATCACCACAACTGAACAGTTGCGGCTTTGCAGCATTTTGACTAAAATTCTGCCGACTCGCCCGTAGCCGCAAACCACAACATAATTTTGTTCTGGCAAAGTTTCAGCTATTGCCACAGGTTGAGATGTTTCGTCAAAATAGCGCTGTAAAGGCCCGAAATTTTCCGCCCATTTCAATAACTGGGGCACGCTTCTCAACACAAACGGAGTTAGCACGAGGGTGACTGCTGTCGTGCCTAAAATTAACAGGTAAACATTCCGCGAAACCAGCCCCATAACTTGGCCGGCACTAGCGAGTACAAAGGAAAATTCTCCTATTTGAGCTAAGCCCAAACCTGCGATCAATGCTGTTTTTAGCGGATAGCCAAATAGTCGGACGATCGGCGTTATAATCAAGAATTTGCCGACAAATACTATAAATACCAGTCCCAGAATTACTTCTAGATGGTTCCACAGAAACATCGGGTCAATTAACATTCCGATGGTGACAAAAAATAAGGATGCAAAAATATCTCGCAAAGGCTCGACATAAGTTAGAGTTTGGTCGGCATATTCCACCTCCGAAATCATTAAACCCGCGACAAATGCGCCCATCTCGATGGAAAAACCCAAATATTCTGTCAGCAGCGCAATCCCTAAAGCCAAAACCACAACTCCCAGCAAAAATAGTTCCCGACTTTCTGTTTTCGCCAGGTAGCGCAGCAACTGCGGTACCATCCAAATGCCGGCGACTACAGCACCGACAGCAAATAACCCGATCCGCAGCAGCGCCCACGCTACCGTCATGCCGATCTCTTCTGCTGGCTGATTGAGTGCCGGCAAAACTGCTAACATTAGTCCCAAAGCCAAATCTTGAACTACTAATATTCCCAGCATGACTTGACCGTGGGAAGTACCGGATTCATTGCGCTCCATCAAGCATTTCAGTACAACTGCGGTCGAGGAAAGCGACAGAATCGCTCCTAAAAACACGCCTTGAGCGGGCGATTCTACCCAGCCTACAGCTAAGGAAATTGCAGTAGTAATGGCGATCGTCAGCACAATTTGCAAGCTCCCTCCGCCCAAACTAATGGCTTTTACTTTCTGGAGTTCGGCGAAAGAAAATTCCACTCCCAAGGCAAACAACAGAAAGGCAACCCCAAATTCAGCCAGGGTGTCTACCTGAATTAATTCTTTAATCAGCCCCAAACCGGCCGGCCCAACTACGATCCCTCCCAGCAGGTAGCCGAGAATTACCGGCTGTCGCAAGAGCGATGCAAAGAGTCCTCCTGCTGCGGCAGCAGCGAGAACTAGAACTAAGTCAACGATCAGTCGGAAGTCTTCTTGCACAAGTTTATGAAAAAAGTATAAAGTTATATTATAGTGTCTAATGTGTTGACTCTGTTTAGTGGGTTGACTGTAGTTGGGGAGCCAGGACAACTGCAACTATAGAACCAGGTATTTTCTGATACCAAAGAGTTTCACTGCTCAAAAAAACCTTAACCTCTTGCAATTTGAGCAAGAGATTGCGCCTTTATTGGGGGTAATGTTTCGCCTCAACGAGAGGAGCGCGGTGAGATTAAATCAAGTTACTTTTTTTAATCTATTTCTGACGGGGTGGAGTGATTTTAATTACCTTTTTGTAGTGAGTGGTTTTCTCAGGGTGTACGTTCACAGATCGGCGATCAATAAAAATGATTAGTTAAAATCTTTTTTATTTATTCAAGCCCTGCTTGCGGATTTACCCGATATACTGCATAATTACTCAGGCACTTTGGTGTTTTTTTCTAGTAATCCCCCGTTTTGCTAACAATAAAAATTTAGGTTTTAGAAAAGTAATTTTGTCGTGGCTCTTGATACCTCAAAATGACAAGCCCATTGGAGATGTAGGTTGGACAAAGCTGCCGTCGCACCTGTAAAGACTGCGCTAGAGGCGATCGACTCCCTAACTGTAGGACACCCGTATTTGCTCGGTCACGAACTGAGCATTGCCGATTTTTACCTAATTCCAGTCTTCACCTACCTATCCCAGACCGCAGAGTACGAAGCAACGATCGCGCCAACTTCAAAGCTGCGGACTTGGTGGAATAAAGTCAGTCAACTTCCCAGTGTGAAGGAAGTCTGTGCTTGACATCTGTACACTTTATAAATCAGGGGTTTACAACCATGTCGCATTTATTTGAGCCATTGGATCAACGTGGTGTTACCTTCCGAAATCGCATTGCAGTTTCTCCCATGTGTCAATATTCCAGTGTTGATGGATTCGCGAATGATTGGCATCTGGTTCATCTCGTCAGTCGAGCCGTAGGAGGGGCAGGGCTGGTGATGACTGAAGCAGCGGCAGTCGAGCCTGAAGGACGAATTACGCCGCAAGATTTGGGAATCTGGCAAGATGCTCACATTGAAATGTTGGCGCGAATCGTCGAGTTAATTCACCGCAACGGTGCGGTTGCAGGAATTCAACTGGCTCATGCAGGTCGAAAAGCCAGTACAGCACTTCCGTGGGAGGGCGGCGATGTGCTTTCGGAATCTCAAGGAGGATGGACTTCGATCGCCCCTAGCGCCGTTCCATTTGAACCCGGTACCCCCGCCCCGATCGCTCTGAGTATCGAAGACATTCAGAAGCAGACGACACTCTTTGTCAACGCAGCCCAACGCGCCCTCGAAGCCGGATTTGACGTAATCGAGATTCATGCGGCTCACGGCTACCTACTGCATGAATTTATGTCTCCCTTGAGTAATCAACGGACAGATGACTATGGTGGCAGTTTTGAGAATCGCATCCGGTTTTTATGTGAAGTCGTAGAAGCGGTGCGAAATGTTTTGCCGGATCAAACACCGCTTTGGGTTCGCATCTCTGCAACTGATTGGGTTCCAAATGGTTGGGACATTGAACAAAGTATTGTACTCAGCTATAAATTAAAGTCACTGGGCGTTGATTTAATCGATTGTTCATCAGGCGCAATTGTACCGGGTGAAAAGATTCCGACGGGTGCAGGTTATCAAACTACCTTTGCCGATCGCATTCGACGCTCCGCGAACATCGCCACCGGAGCCGTTGGTATGATTACTGCACCCGCGCAGGCTGACCACATCATCCGTACAGGTCAAGCAGATATGGTGTTACTTGCCAGAGAACTGCTGCGCGATCCTTATTGGCCGATGCGGGCTGCGAAGCAACTACGTCAATCCGTTCCTGCTCCTATTCAATACGCTCGCGCTTGGTAATTAAGCGGATTTGCGATCGTCGGTTTTACACAAATCCACTAGGACTCACTTGTTTAGTGTTTCTGTAAACCAGTCGCTCAATAAAGGCTTTTTTGATTCTGCGATCGCCTCAAGTACAAGGCACGTTCCCATCGCCGTGACGTGATTCGATGCGAACGCTAGCGGATGCAGTCAGTCGGATAGTGCTCTTTGCCCTGTTTTCGGCGTATTTCTGGCAATTGTCGCCTGAAATCACCCTCGAAGAGATGCGGAGTTTTGCAAATGCGCCGTCTTTTGATGAACTGCTGCATTAGCTTGCTTACAGAGAACTCAGTAAGGTGTGTCGGTGGGTTCGATCGCACATCGCCTCGCGATCGGTTGGCACTCCCAATTCGTTCCTCTGAGTGCATCGTGGTGTCGATCGCGCCTTCCCTCGTCCAACCCAACAATCTAATCAATCTAGAAACCATAATATCGGATAATTGTAAAGCAATTCACCAAGCTAACAGCATGAGTATTGACCAATTAAACACAGACTACGGCATTGCCGGGAACCTCACCTTCGCCACGGGAAACGGTGGTTTCCCGATGATTCACATCGACAACGGTCAAGCCAAAGCCTTAATTTCTGTGTATTCCGGTCAAGTTCTCTCCTTTCAACCCGCCACCGAAACCACAGACTTGATGTTCGTCAGCGACAAAGCCTACTACGCCGAAGGGAAAGCCATCAAAGGCGGTATACCCATCTGTTGGCCCTGGTTTGGCCCCGATCCCGAAGCCTTGGGGCGTCCGAGTCATGGGTTTGTGCGGAATCGCCTCTGGAATGTGCTGGAAACCGCCACAACCCCAGACGGCCCAACCAAAGTCACTCTCGGACTCAAGGATACCGATGAAACTAGAGCAATTTGGCCCCAAGCCTTTGAACTGGCGATCGAGATTACGATCGGTACCAGCCTCACGGTAGAATTAATCACCCGCAATCTAGGCGACAAAGCATTTCCCCTCACCCAAGCTTTCCACACCTATTTCCAAGTCGGCGATATCAACCGCGTGCAGGTTTTAGGCTTAGAAAATAGCCAGTATCTTGATAAAGCCGATAGTGGTGTCGAAAAAACTCAAGTGGGTGCAGTGGTAGTAACAGGTGAAGTCGATCGCATTTATCTTGATGTCACCAATGAATTAGTCATTGACGATAGCGCCCTCAATCGTCGAATTCGCATTAAATCATCGGGTAGTAAATCCGTCGTAGTGTGGAATCCCTGGGTGACAATTTCTGCAAATATGGCCGACCTTGATGATGCAGATTATCAGCGTTTACTCTGCGTAGAAACGACCAATGCAGCTACAGATATTGTGGAAGTTCCCGCTCATGGTGAGTTCCGCTTGCAGGCCATTTACAGCGTTGAACGCGGCTAAGGAATTAGAGCTTAAGCTTAGCGGTGATGGGGCCAAAATTCCAGTAAGCTGTTCAACATTTCAATTGGATATTTTGGGCGTTGCTTAAATCCCACCCACAAGAGGGGGATTGTTTCTTTAAATACAACTTAAATGCCGATTAGCTGATTGAATTGAAAAACTCTGTCACCGTAATGACTAATAACACCAAATTCTAGATTTCTCCCGTCTTTATTTCTTAGTCCGTGAAAGAATTTCGGCGAAGCTGAGTCGAACCGTCTAGCGGCAAACGAAAGTTTGTACGATCGGTTTCAACCGCCGACTCCGATCTTTTTACTTACCATCAATTATTATGCAAATCTTCAACTGGACAAAACTTCAAAATGGATCAGACATTCGCGGTATCGCCCTCGAAGGCGTTCCCAATGAAACAGTCAACCTAACGCCCGAAATTGCGACAATCTTAGGTAAATCCTTTGTCAGTTGGCTGGTGCAAAAAGTCAATAAGCCAGCGGCCGAATTAACGATCGCGATCGGGCGTGACAGTCGCCTATCAGGGCCAACCTTAATGCAAGCAGTCATGGAGGGAATCGCCTCAGTTGGTGCAACCGTGTACGACTTTGAAATGGCCTCAACCCCCGCCATGTTTATGAGTACCATTACTCCTGGTTTTGATTGCGACGGCGCGATTATGCTCACTGCTAGCCATTTGCCATTTAATCGAAATGGCTTAAAGTTTTTCACCGCCAAAGGTGGGTTACAAAAGCAGGATATTACAGATATCTTAACACTAGCCCAAAGCAATTACTTTCAGCCCGCCTCATCGCCCGGTAAGATTACAAAGCATGATTTTATCTCAGTTTATGCTAACCAATTTGTCACCAAGATTAGGGAATCAGTCAATCATCCCGATAATTTTGAGCAACCGCTAACAGGATTAAAAATTGTTGTAGACGCAGGAAACGGTGCTGGCGGTTTTTATGTTGATAAAGTCTTAAAACCTTTAGGTGCTGACACTACGGGGAGTCAGTTTTTAGAGCCCGATGGTACTTTCCCCAATCATGTGCCAAATCCCGAAGATAAACAGGCAATGCAGTCAATTTGTCAAGCGGTAATTGAACACCAAGCTGATTTTGGGATTATTTTTGATACGGATGTCGATCGCAGTGCTGCAGTCGATCAAGTTGGCAAGGAACTCAATCGCAATCGCTTAATTGCCTTGATTTCGGCGATCGTATTAAAAGAACACCCAGGCTCTACTATTGTCACCGATTCTATCACCTCCGATGGCTTGACACAATTCATAGAACAAGATTTAAAAGGGATTCACCATCGCTTTAAACGCGGCTACAAAAATGTGATTGATGAGTCGATTCGCCTCAATGAAGCCGGACAGGAATCATGGCTGGCGATTGAAACCTCTGGACATGGAGCTTTGAAAGAAAATTACTTTCTGGATGATGGCGCTTATTTGGTCAGCAAATTATTGATTGAATTGGCTAACTCAAAGCTAGCAAATCAATCTTTGCCGGATTTAATTGCGAATTTAAAAGAACCCGAAGAAAGTGCAGAATTTCGGATTAAAATTGGTGTGGATGATTTCAAGGCTCACGGCTATCTGGTTATTGAACAACTGCAACAATTTGTCTCAACGCAAGCAGACTGGAAAATAGTTCCCAATAACTACGAAGGTCTGCGAATTTCCTGCACTTCAGCTAGCGAATCCGGCTGGTTTCTGTTACGCTTATCACTCCATGATCCGGTGATGCCTTTGAATGTGGAGTCGAATGTTAAGGGTGGTGTTGCTCACATAGTGGCTCGGCTTTTAACTTTTTTCCAAACCACAGAATCCCTTAATTTTTCGGCACTATCGATCTAAGTTTTACTCGTGTCAGACTATTAGTAAACCCAACCCAAGGAGGAATTTCATCATGTGGCTTTTAACCATACAATGTTCTGCTGAAAGCTGGGATACCCATTCCAAAGCTTTCAAAGCCATCGCTGATAAATATCCGGCTACGCCTCTTTCTTCCAAAAAGATGAAAGGATCTGGTCAACGCATCATGGAATATCAGCTTGAGAATGTCAATGATGTAGAGGAATTTATGGAAGAATGCTTAACCTTAGATGGTTTCACCGCTACCTTTGAATCCCTATAATTCTAGGTGATCAGATTATAGCAAGTCTCAATTTTTATCTCATACCATTTTAGATGTGAGATTTTAAAATTGGGAATCAATACTATTTTGCCAAAAATAGGCTAAAATAACTAGAGAGTTTGAAGAAGGTTCGCGGAAAGTAAACGGCAAAGAAAGAATTGATTTAACTGCTATTGAGTCAAAAATAATTCTGTTGTAGCGGCGTGAACTATAACTAATACTAATTGTTGAAAGTTATGTAATAGTAGCTAGGACTGATAAAATATAATCATCCAGTTATAGATGAAGAGTGTTTCTGTTGAAACTTGGGCTCTCCTATATTTGTAATGGAAACTGTAGTGTGAGCGTCTGCCTCAAGCAGGCTTTTCTCCGCGCACTACGGGATTTTTTATTATTCTTATCACCTCAAGTTAAGCATTTATTTAAGTTAGTCTCTCATCTCCAAATCTTTGACCGAAAGCATCCAGGATACAAGCCCCCGGATTCATTCCGAAAGCAGACTCAGTATCCAGAAATAAAAAATCTGTATCTGATGAAACTTGCCGCCCGAATTTATCCGTGGGGTCAATGCTTCAATTCTAAAATCTAAAATCTAAAATCTAAAATCGATTGACCAAGCTTTTTACCTAAAGCTTTTTCTCTCGACTTATTGCGGATTGCTATAGTTAGTCTAGATAGTTAAAAATATATCAGCGAGACAAAGATTAAGGACACCTAGTGATGATAATGACTGTGAGTCGAGGCAACGGCGGGCTAAGTGCCGAAATAGTTACGGGTCGGATTTTGCGGTGGGGGCAGTTGAAAGCAAACAAGTTAACCACCAGTTCGATCGGGGGAATTGTTGCTGGCTTTCTGAGTTTTGCCCTGCCGGTGCAAGCTTTGCAGGTAGTTGTGACGCCGGCCAATCCCCAACTGGGAGATACGCTGTCAGTAATGATTCAAGTTGACGGTAACGGCGGGGAAACTCCAACAGTTTCTCTACAGCAAAAAAACTACCCTGCGTTTCCGATCGGCAACGGCCGCTTTCGGGCCCTGTTGCCGACGACGCCGGTAGAGAAACCCGGTGCCCGCCAAATCCAAGTCGCAGGTGACGGACAAGTGCAGAACTTGAGCGTGCAAGTGCGCGATCGAAATTTTCCCACTCAATCCATCTGGCTACCGCCTGGGAAAGACGAGGAAGGTACAGATGCTGAATTCGATCGCGTAGACGCATTTAAAGCACTCGTGACACCCGAAAAATTTTGGGACGGCAAATTGTTGCGCCCCAACTCCGGCGAAATTACCACTATTTACGGGGTGCGACGCTATTATAATGGGGTATTTGCTCAAGACTACTACCATCGCGGCGTGGATTACGCGGGTGCTTCCGGTTCCCCTGTAGTGGCACCAGCAGCCGGTCGGGTGTCTCTAGTGGGACGTGAATCGCAAGGCTTCAAAATCCACGGAAACGTGGTTGGTATCGACCACGGTCAGGGCGTAGCAAGTATTTTGATGCACCTCAGCCGGATTGATGTCAAGGAAGGCGATGTCGTGAAAGCCGGTCAAGTAATTGGTACTGTGGGGTCAACAGGGGCTTCTACAGGCCCTCACCTGCATTGGGGACTTTACGTGCATGGGCAGTCCGTCGATCCTGTACCTTGGCGACTTCAGGGAGTTGAGTAGGAGTTTTTACAGGTTTTGACGGATTTATCAGTCAATTATGGGGTAAGTTTGTGGCTAGGGTGTGCAGATAACTGTGATGGGTTATCAGTATTGAGTTAGGATTTGTATAAAATTTCTCAACTCAACTCTCAAAACTCGAATCTCAAGACGCTAACAATCGCGTCTTCACAAAACTTTATTGATGATGCCGTTGAGCGGGGACGCATATATGAGTATTGAAAAAATTGTTGAACAGGCTTTGCAGGATGGCTATTTAACGCCGTCTATGGAAGCTGAGGTGGGACGGATCTGCAATACGGCTTCGGAATTGTCGATCGAAGAGTACATGGCTCTCGATCGTCTGATGGGTTCTTTGTTGACTGGCGAAGTTGTAGTTCTGCCACGCAAACAGTTCATCAACGTGATGGAAGAGTTGGTACTCAGCGATGCGATCGCTAGAGTGGCCGAAATTGAGGCGACGAGCGACCTGAGTTTGGATGTGGGAGATATTGCAGCTTATGCTTTAAATAGGCTGCCACCTCTGTACGCTACGACGGAAGAGGGAGCTCACTTTCAAAGGGCTAGGGCTAAAGAGCAACTTCACGATTTGATTTCCAAAGAAGTCAACGCAGCGATCGCCCGCAACTTGGATCGGCCCGACACCCCAAACCCGACAGCTTTGGGCAAGTCTTCGGGAAACGAAGTTCTTTCACAGCTAAGCACTTGGCTGCAAGCTAACGCCACTAATTTTGAGCCCCAGCCTTAGTACCACCCCAACAGTTCTATTTTGATTAAGTCGATCCCGCTCAATTCAGAAAGCGGGATTTTTAGTTTCTGAGCCAGCAAGATTCATCTGAAGGCAGAAGCCAGAATTCAAGAACAAAAAATTAAAATTTAAGAGTTTTCTTTATTTGTTGCCTAAAACAAAAAATTCTCTCTTCCTTCTTCCTTCCTTCTTCCTTCCTTCTTCCTTCTTCCTTCTTCTTTCAAACGATTAATTGTTGCTGTCAGAAGACTCACCGGAGGGGCCAGCGGTAACTTTTGTTTCTCGCTTTTCGCGTTTTTTTCGTTCCGCTTGGATGACATCTTGAAGCACTATTCGTGCTTGGGCCATTTTTTCCAAATTGCTGCGGTACAAATCTAAATCTTTGCTAACTTTGTCTTCTGGCAGGTGCAAGGCTACACAGACTTTAGCGATCGCGTTGTTTCGCGTTTCTTGGTCTTTTACTAAGTTAGGATCAGCTTTTTCTAACAGCGAGAACAAACCGATCGCGAACAAGCGACTGTACTTAAATTGAGGGTTGCTGGCGATCGCCCCTAAAGACGCTTGCAAATCTGCTGTATCTTCAAAGCTGGTAGAGCGATCGAGCCACGAGAGCAACTCTTGCCCCGAAAGTCTATCTGCCAAGCTTTCCAATCGCTGAGCGTCTTGCTTGTAGCGCTCTGGATCGTCTTCTAGGGACTTGCACAAAGCGTTAAAAATCGAAACTCTGTCGGCTTCTGGGGCGTACCCAAGCATGAATCGATCAAAAGCTGTCACTACACCCAAAGCATAAATCGGGTCGTATTGAAAATCGGCATTCGCCGAAAGCAGGTGCATTTCTACCATCAACTCTTCCACCACTCGACGGTAAATTGAGTTGATCGGTCGAGTGTGAATCGTATAGAAACTTCGCTTAGTATCTGAAACAGTACGGTTATTGTTCACCTGAGTCTTATAGATAAATAATTTTGCCGTAGCGGGCGTGCCAGCGCGGCGTGAGTAAAGTCGGGGGAGTCAGTCGATTTTAGATTTGAGATTTTAGATTTTAGATTTACCCCACAGATAAATCTGGGAGCTTGAACTTTGGTCTAAAATTTTTATCTTTCCACGACTTAAGTACGTGGCACGGTATCCGTTGTTGGGCTGGGTCAATTCTGCGATCGGTCTGACAAAAAGTGCCAGTTTTTTAAGCGTTGCCGCCTCCTTGCGAGACAAAATTTTATCAAAAATATTTTACGCGCGATCGGCAGCAACAATTAATATGTCGCAATATGAGGGAAAAAACCCAGTATCTTTACAATCATAGCTCTTCTGGGATCGCTCATAAATCTCATCTTCTGACTTGCCCAGCCTTGATATGGTCTTACATATCACAATAACTTTTTCTTGTCAATCCCTAATCGTCAAAAAACAAACATGACAATTTCTCCTGAATTAATAGCTTTAGCCCAGTACATGGCGGGCGAATTTGACAACCGAGAACAAGCGCTAGCAGAGCCGGCGTGGTACGTCCACCTTCGTATGTGGCAAAGACCACTACCCGTTCCTTTATTTTCCGAACCCAGCATTGCCCTGTTTGCCGAACAAGCCAACATTTTGGAATTAGACAAGCCATACCGCCCCCGCATAGTGCAACTGAGGCACTCACAGATAGCGCCAGGACTTATTGAAGCTCAGTATTATATGTTCAACGACATTACAGCCGTCAAAGGAGCCGGTTGCAACCCCGACTTGCTTGGAAAGCTAACGAAGGAGCAAATCCAACTCCTTCCCGGCTGCACCCTCTCGGTTGCGGTGCAAAATTTAGCCTCAAACGGCTATCGATTTCGGGCATCTTTGCCGGAGGGCACTCGCTGCGGCTTTGCCTACGGGGGGCAAAATTACCAAGTAGACTTGGGATTTGAAGCCGCAGGCGAGGAATTCCTCAGCTACGACAAAGGAATAAGCCCCACGACAGGCCAGGCTATCTGGGGAGCTTTAATGGGTCCTTTTAGATTTGTCAAGCGTCAGGATTTTGCTCCTGAGATATTGGTTTGAAGCAAGAAGCAACAAGAAACAAGGAAGAAAAATATAGCTATCTAGGATAGAAGGCAAGACTTTACCTTGACCTATTCTTCTACTTTAGTGTTTTGGTGAACCTCTCAACCTCTCAAGAAAGGAAGAAAGCATAAGGAAGCTGGCAAGAATTTACCTGCTTCCTGTTCTTGTCCAGGGTTCCGGCGCATTTTGTGAGCCTCAAGCTTAAGTTGCGCTGACATCGCAACCGATGCAAGCGCGAGTGGTCAACTTGCGCGCGGCACCCCCTCTAGAGCTTCTTCTTCCGTTTCAAAGATTTCAAACACAGAATCCATCATGGTGACTTCAAACACCAGTTTGGCTTCGGGATGAACATTGCAAATGCGGAAACTTCCCTTAACTTTATCCGCATCCCGCATACCTGCTACAAGTGAGGTCAGGCCAGAGCTATCGATAAAGTTAACCTGACCAAGATTCACTACAACATGGCGGCTAAGTTTGGAAATACACTCTTGCAACTTGAGGCGGAATTGCCAAGCTGTAGTGATGTCCAACCGTCCTGTCGGTGCTAAGACGATAACTGTTGTACCGTCTTGAAGCGTGTGGGTTTTTTGATCAATATGAATCACTGACCCTTCCCTCAAATTTATTATCTATCGCGGTGGTTACTGTCCCAGTAGTTTAACTCAGGTCGGTGACTGCTGAGGCATCCAATTCGCCCAATCTTGCGGTTTTAAGAACTTGGAGTAGAGTTCGGCTTCGGGAGAGTTGGGTTCTGGCTCGTAACAATATTCCCAGCGTACCAAAGGTGGCAGGGACATGAGAATCGATTCCGTGCGTCCGTTGGTCTGCAAGCCAAAGGTCGTGCCTCGATCGTACACCAAGTTAAATTCAACGTAACGGCCGCGGCGGTAAAGTTGGAAATTACGCTCGCGCTCGCCGTATTCTTTCGATCGGTGCTTTTCAATAATAGGGGTGTAAGCCGGCAAAAATGCCCGGCCACAATCCTGTACGAAGGCGAACAGCGACTCCCAAGTCCTAGGTTCCGGCGCCCCAATGTTGTTGCTGCACTCAGCCGCCTTGCCTTTGACATGATGGTCGCGGTAAAGCGGGCCTTGAGCGCTTTGGTAGTCAAAAAATAGGCCGCCCACCCCGCGGGTTTCTTGGCGGTGGGGGAGGTAAAAATATTCGTCGCACCAAAGTTTAAATGTCGGATAATATCCGGGATGGTGGCGATCGCAAGCTGCTTTCAGAGTTTTGTGAAAATGAGCTGCATCCTCAGCCAACGGGTAATAAGGAGTCAAATCCACACCGCCGCCAAACCACCAAATCGGCCCAGCCTCAAAATAGCGGTAATTCAGGTGAACCGTAGGCAAGTAGGGATTGCGGGGGTGCAGCACCATCGAAGTGCCAGTTGCATAGAAATCGTGACCTGCGGCTTCTGGGTGCTTTGCCAGAATCAAAGCCGGCAAACTTTCGCCCCACACTTGGGAAAAATTGACTCCACCTTGTTCAAAAACATTGCCTTCCCGCATGACGCGAGAACGTCCGCCGCCACCTTCGGATCGTTCCCAAGCGTCCTCCTTAAATTTGCCAACGCCATCGAGCTGTTCGAGGGATTGACAAATTTCGTCTTGTAGGGTTTTCATAAATTGGCTGACTCTAGCTCTAGAGTCAGCGGGCGGCAAAAACGGGGAAGTGGCGGTTTTAAGTGTTGTAGAAACTGTCATCCGATTTTAGATTTTAGATTTTAGATTTTAGATTGAAGAATTGCGACCACGGATCAATTCGGGGATTGTGACCAAATTGCTTTCGGTCGTAGAAATTCTTGCCGATCGCATTTGAGTTTGAGCTTGACCGTGAGTCCCAAATCCAGTCGTCATGTAATTATGCCACCGTAGGTCGGCAAATGATCGCTATGAAGTTACATTAAAAAATAGCAATAAAAATATACTTAAACGTGCGATCGAAAATTCGCTAACCCAATTGCAGAGCTATGGTGGAGAACACAATGCCCAATACACTCGATGTTAGTTCAGTCTTAGAAATCCTGCGACCCGTGCAAGACCCCGAACTACAAAAGAGTTTGGTGGAATTGAACATGATTCGTAACATAAAAATTGACGGCGGTGTCGTCAGTTTCACCTTGGTGCTGACAACACCTGCTTGCCCGCTGCGAGAATTTATTGTCGAAGATTGCCAAAAAGCGGTCAAACAGTTGCCAGGAGTCGAAAAAGTGGCGGTGGAGGTGACAGCCGAGACGCCGCAGCAGAAGGGAGTGGTCGATCGCCAAGGCATTGAAGGCGTTAAAAATATTATCGCAATTTCCAGTGGCAAAGGTGGCGTCGGCAAAAGCACGGTGGCGGTAAATGTGGCAGTAGCGCTAGCACAAACCGGCGCTAAGGTGGGTTTGCTGGATGCGGATATCTATGGGCCCAACGACCCCAATATGTTGGGTTTGGGGGACGCAAAAGTGATGGTTAGAGACGGAAAAAGCGGGGAAAGCCTGGAACCCGCCTTCAACTACGGCGTCAAATTGGTGTCGATGGCGTTTTTAATTGACAAAGACCAACCCGTGATTTGGCGCGGCCCGATGTTAAACGGGATCATCCGGCAGTTCCTCTATCAGGTGAATTGGGGCGATTTAGACTATTTGATTGTCGATATGCCTCCGGGTACTGGAGACGCGCAGTTGACAATGGCGCAAGCGGTGCCGATGGCTGGTGTCGTGATCGTGACCACGCCACAGACTGTGGCATTGTTGGACTCTCGCAAGGGGTTAAAGATGTTCCAGCAGTTGGGAGTGTCCGTGTTGGGAATTGTGGAAAACATGAGCTATTTTGTGCCGCCGGATATGCCCGATAAGCAATACGATATTTTCGGTTCCGGTGGCGGGGAAAAGACTGCTGCTGAGTTGGGAGTGCCGCTGTTAGGCCGCATTCCGCTGGAAATTCCGTTGCGGGAAGGTGGCGATTCGGGGGTGCCGATCGTGGTGGGGCAACCGGGTTCTGCTTCAGCTAGGGAGTTGCGGGCGATCGCGGGCCGCATTGCCGGTAAAGTTTCCGTAGCAGCTTTAGCCTAACAAACTCTCGTTTCGAGGCTTTACCTCGCGTCTTCCTGTACACGAAGATTTGCCTAGTTCTCAGGCTCTGCTTGGGAACTAGAAACGAGAAAAGGTAAACTATAACCAGCAAACTTAACATTCAAAGAATTATGATTTTTCCAGGTTCGGCAGTTCGAGTTAAAGATAAGGGTGAGATTTACTACGCCTTTCAAGGACAAGTCCAGCGAGTTAGCGACGGAAAGGTCGCGGTACTGTTTGAAGGCGGGAATTGGGACAAGCTGATTACGTTCCGCTTGTCGCAGTTGGAACTTGTCGATGCTACGGCTGGTCGCGCGAAATAGTCCGTTGGTTGTTGACAGTTGTCAGTTGTCAGTTGTCAGTTGTCAGTTATTGTTTATTAGTACCCACTTACAAATAATAATAAATAACAACCAACTGCCAACTGACTAATATCAATTCCGGCTGCGCCGGAATGATATCAAATCCGCGCTTCATCGTCGGGCGTAAAGTAGAATCAAGCTGCCAACAAATAATTCGCGCAATTTTCATTTTTTTGACTCACAGTCAACAGTCAACAGTCAACAGTCAACAGTCAACAATGATTCCGGTTGCACCGGAATCGATATAATATGCGTTTACCTTTACCCCAATTTGCTACAAAAGAGCGCCATCCCGATCGCATTGCTGAGGTGATCGAGACGGCAACTTCGGAGTTTTTGGCTCAATGTTTGGAACCGGAAGACTTAAGCTTTCCCGTGATGCCGCCTTTTGGGAGTTGGGTGAAGGCCGAGGATGAAGAGTCGAAAAATCAAATTTACGGCGTGGTTTATTACGCTACGACTAGCCCGATCGACTCCGTGCACAGAGCTCGCGCTTTGGGTTTGTCGCTGGAAGAGTTGCGGGAAGAACAACCGCAGATTTTTGCGATGCTCAAAACCGAGTTTCGAGTGGCGATTGTGGGGTATGAGGCTGCGCCGGAAAGGTTGAACGGCCACGGCCCATCTAGGGGTAAAATTTATCAGTATTTGCCGCCGCGCCCGCCGCAAATTCACCAGGCGGTTTATCGCTGCGAACCCGATGAGGTGATTGATTTTACGGTGCAGTTGGATTTTTTGAGGACGCTGCTGGGGGTGGCTAATGCGCCGGTGGATGCGCTGACTGCGGCGGCGATTCGGGAGATTTATCAGTTGCGGATGCGCGATCGATCTTGGTTGGTGGAAGCAGGGAGGAGTTTGAGTGTTTTGCTGAAGGATGATTATGACAGGTTGAGGGTGATTTTGAGTCAGATTCATCCGTAGGGAAAAGCTGAATAGTATGTTTGAAACCGATCTTCAAATATTGAGGCGATCGCACCAGCCAGACTCTGGTATTTGATCGGCCTTACAATTAAATTGAGAAGGAAGAAACGATCGCACTTAATTTAAAATGCGATCGCCCCCTTCAGTTTTGCAGAACACTGCGTCTGATGTAAAAGAGCATTTTTGCCCAATTTAATCTAAAGAAACATAGCGAATCAAACTCCGCATGAGCTTGCCGATAGTCGGGGCAGGTAAAATCTGCGACCATTCTTGAACTGCTGCAAAACGACGCAAGTAAAGTGCGCTAACAATTTTATCGATTCCCTTCTGCGAGCCAATCACGAGGATCAGCACAGGTTCCCGGTCTGGTTCAGCAGGCACAGGATTTGGCTGCGATGTCGGCGATGTCGGGATGTCGTTGATATCTGTGGAAACAAAAAGCTGTGTTTGAGTCATTGCGGTCTATCTCCTCGATCTAATAGGTGCTAATTGTCAACTGCTTGCAGTGTAGCGCATTAGATGACAATCAGCAACGTTTACAGGAGGGTGACTCTCTGACACAATCGGGAGCATGGGAAGAGCAGGTAAAGCCCTCAAAAAAATATTAGAGGCATACGATATCAGTCAATATCAATTGGCGGCAAAGATGGAAATCGATCGCTCAAACGTTAGCCGTTGGGTGAGCGAAGAACGAGACCCATCTGCCGAGGCGGTATTTGCCATTAAGCAAGCGTTGCAGACCTTCAATCGGAAGGCGGCTAATGAATTCGTCAGGTTGTACCTGGGAAATGGCGAGGAAAACGATTAGGTTATCAGGTGTGGATGAGACCTCACCCATCGCCCTTGCTGCATTCAAGGGCGATCGCCTATTAGTTTGCAATCATTTATTTAAAGCGAGAAAGATTATATGTGGGTAGAGATAACAGGGGTCCATCAAGTTCCCGAATGGGGTGTGTTGAAGGTAAAAGTTGAGGGGACTTCGCTGATTTTGAATCGTCAAGGGGTGAATGTCACTTGTTACCGCAATGCTTGCACTCATTTAGAATATCCGATCGACATGGGTAAGGTAAGCAGCGGTATCATTACCTGTCCGTTTCATAAGTATCAGTACAAATTAGATAGCGGTAAATGTTTGAATGCACCCGCCGATTCCCTCGAATCTTATCCGGTAAAGATTGAGGGCGATCGCGTTTTTGTAGACATAGATTAGTTATGCGTTAGTCCTTAAGTCCGACAGGGGTTTAAACCCCTGTCTCATAACTCAAGTCGTCTCAAGACGACTGTAGATTAGTATTTGATATCAAGTCCGGTTTAAATACCCCCTCACTCTCTTAGTCTGCGGAGGCAGACTTTGTTTTTTTAGTAGCCGTTCCAACCGCCGAACCATCGAGGGAGTGGCCAACCCGGATTTACTTTCAACCTACCATTTTCGCGCGCCGCTGACGGAAGAAAATGACCAAAAGCCCGATCGCACCTACCGCCAACAGCAACCATTCTTCCGGTTCAGGAACCCCCGAAACATTCAGAGGATTATTCGGCTTACTCAACTCCTCCTTACCGGATTCTACCTCTCTGTCAAATCGATCGCTCTTAGCTTCCGCTGCTTTTAATTGCTCCCTTTGCGCGTCATTAACTAACACAATCATCGAAGAATAAGGCGTCACCACTTTGAAATTTTTAGCTACCGCGTGCATTGCATCCAGTTGCGTCAATTGATTTGAACTTTTCTGCTTGCTAAGTGCAGTTATCAACTGCCGCGCAGCTATCGGTTTAAAGCCTTCATTTCCGGCATTTTTCGGCTCTGCAACTGTCGCCGATTTGGCGGTTTTTTTCGACTGCGGGGTTTTGGCATAACTCCAAGCATAGCCGTCAACAACGCTAACTGTAGATTCGCCCGAAGCTGCTGTGGTTGCTACTCGCTGCATCGCCTCTTTCATATCTGTAGAAACTCCGCCACCGCTATCTTGAATGACCTTTAAAGTTGCGTCGTCGTAGCCGGGGGGCAAACCTCCCAAATGCACTGTCCATAGGGGTGAAGAGATGGAAAGTTTAAGTTTGCGATCGTCCGATAATTCGTAACTATGGCGATCGCTCACCAAAAATACTGTATCGTAACTTTTATCGCCCCGCAACTGTGCAAACTGTTGCAGCATATCTTTGAGCTGGATTGTACCGTAAAATGTCACTTTTGCCGCATCGAAATTGCGTACATCTTCCACAAACTTAGGTGGCATTCCCGCAGCGCTGGCGATATACAAATCAACACCATTTTTGCCTGCTGCATTAGCTTTCAACCATTCAAAAGTCTCTTTTACTTCCTTACTTTCCGCCGCCATGCTGCGGGAAGTATCGAGAATAACTGCAAATTTTTTGCCTTGCGGTAGCGAGTAATTTGCATCAGCCAGCGGCTTAGCAGAAATGATATTTCCTCCCGCTAGAATCGCCTGCTGCGCTGTTAGCGGTTGCTGTGCGGCTGCGGGCAAAAAGGGTGGCAGCCAAGTTTCTCTTGCTTCTTTACCGCTGTATTTTACCTCTTTTTCGGCGATCGTGCGGCGAGTATTTTGGTTCCAAAAAATGTTGCGTTTTTCAGCCAAAACAGGCATCGCCCAACCCTGCGGCTGGCGCATGACTTTGTAAGTAAGCCACAGGTGCATTTCCGTTGGCCCGTCAGTTTGGGTAAATTCTCGTTTTGCCGGGATTGGAAAAGCCCGCAAGCGGTATTGCTTGGGACCAATTTGTTCTAGCAAAGCCGGATCTACTCTTTCTCTCACCTGTTGATTGTAGACTTGTTGGGCTGCACCGCGAGGCGATACGGTAAATACAAAACGTTTGTTTAAATCCCCAGTATCTCCCAGCCAAACTCCTGTAACTGCGGCGCTTTCCGGCAGCGAAAAGTAGTAGAATACTTCTTGCAAGTTCGGCGTTTGATTTTTGTAAACTTCGTAGAGTTGAACGTCAGCCCAGTCGCCGTTTTCTTTGACTGTAACTTCTTGCGACTGCAACCATACTTTTTCTTGATTGACATTGAGCAAACCAGCTTTAGCTTCTTCCCGGTTTGATGTGGACTGTACTGCGTGTTTTACTGCTTCTGTGTCGCCTTTTTGCAGTTCCGTATCGAAGAATTCGCCGTAGAGTTTTTCGGCTTTTTCCACATCAGCACTAGAGCCTTGATACAAAAACGGCGACATTAAAAAATTATAGCTGTTCTGCAAAGTTTGAGCCGCTTCGTCAGGGAAAATCCAAATATTTTTGTATATCTCATAAATGTGGTTGTTTTCTCCTACAGTGCTCAGGTAGCGGTAAGGGGACAAATAAGCGTTAACTAAGCCCGATCGAATCATATCAGACTTGGCTAGTAAAGTTTGGCGAACCGTGTCATTTGCGGGTGGAGTCGCCAGCATTTTCATTACTGCAACTTGTGGCTGCTGCTGCAAAGCCGAGAAAATAGCCAGCCAAGCTGCTATGACTCCCAAACTTCCCATTAGCGCTTTATTTTTCCCGTATTGTGCAGCAAAACTCTGCCATATTTTCCGTCCGGAATGAATGTATAGGAAGCCGTACAGCGAAGGCATGACAACGAATAAGCTACAGGTTAAACCAAACAATATAAATGATAGCGGTATCCAAATTAAAGCCGAGGCCCACGCCCCGTATTTAAACATCTCCAGAAATGGTGAAACCCATGTAAACTTGAAAAATTGAATGACGACAAATAAAAATCCATAAAGTGTATACAATGCCACAGGTAGAGCGTAATAAAGCAGTAATGTTGCCGCCCAAATGCCAACTACTACCATTAAACTGTGACATCCTAGTTGCAGCCACGCACTTCGTTTTTCTCCGATTAACATGAAAAAACGAGGCTGTTGATTATGGGAATTCGGGGAATCGAAAATATTTTGCACATTTTCTCTTTGACCCAGATATCCGTACAGCATTTCCACTGAAAATGCTGCAATGCACAAAGCAATAGTAGCGATGATTTGAGAACTAGCTGGGGTGAGTTCTCGTAGCAGGAACAAGCGCAGCAAACAAAGCAAAAATAGCGGTGCTTCTACGCCGTAAAACCAACGCATTAGCTGTAGGGGTTGCTTGCGAAAACGCCTAGCTCCTATTACAGTACATACAGTGGGTACTGCGATCGTAGCTGCCATCGTCAAAGAAAACTCTAGCGGGATAGTGCCATCGATTGTCGCCTGAATTAAGGGCACTCCTAGAAGAGGCAAAATTCCCAAGTAAACAATCGATAAAAATGTCAAATTCCAAACCCAAAAAATTGTTTGAAAAACTCCATCAAATACCTGTTTGATTTTCATTCATTTCTCCTTGTAAGCTTTGTTTAACGGTATCGTAGACGTTACCAGCAAACTCTTTTACATCATTATTTTCTGCTTGTAGGGATCTGTCAAATAAAATGGAAACTAGCACCCAAGTATGATTTTTATGGGTAATATCGCTGCCGATGCGCGACAAGAAGTTATCGGTAGTTTTCTGGGTCGATTGCAGCCAGTATGCAGCAGATAGTTGGTTGTCTTTGAGAGACAGCCATCGGGCTGTTACTGAAAGAGTTAATTGTTTTTTTTCTATGCGATTGACGGGAATTCCGCTCGCTACAAAACACAACTCGGGGGCGTGATAAGTTTGCCAGGATGTGCTCGCTACTGTGAGCATGGAACCGCGCAAGTTGCCGGCGATAAATCTGATTTTTTGTGTTTGCGTGTCTGGATAGTTGCCAAAGAATTTTTGTTCGCTAGGATTCAGGGGAATCGACTCTGATTTAATGTATTCAGGCAATCTTAAAGGTGCGATCGCCATTTTTGACGTTTCTACATGAGACAGTTGAGCCATGACTGCCAAAACTATGACTGCGGCAATTATTCCGGGTTTGGCTAAAGGGTGATTCTGTAGTATTTCTGAGTTTGATTTTGCAGAAATACCGCTGCTTTTTTTGGGCTGAAATTTCGGTACTCGTTGCAGCATTAACCAGGTCACAAAAGAAGCACATACTAAACCGACAATTCCCAGAGGAACGTGAATAATTTTTGCTATTTTTGGCTGGTTAAACACTTCTGAGACCAGGACTAACACGGCAACCCGCGCAACGTTAGCACATACCAACATGAACAGATTAGCAGCGCCGATTGCTAGCCATTTTAAACTCAATTTACGCCCTTCCAGCCAGGTGGCAGCCAGCAAAAATAGCGTTCCCACTAAGAGGGTTTTAATGCCGCTACAAGGCACGTCAACCTGAGCGATGCCGTTTTCCAAAACGATAATATCGTAAGAAGAAATAGCCGCAACGTGCAGCATAGAGAGCAACTGTTCTACTACCTGAGCAGTAAGCACTCGCGCTGGCAAACCTAAGCCGCTATTCAACTGACTATTAAATGGTAAAATACAAGCCAGGAATCCCGCTATTGGCAAGTTTTTTCGCCAAAAGTTCGGCTCCACCAATAAGCCGCACAGCCCGTAAGTTCCGAGGATAAATAGCAGGACAGTAATTTGTTTGATATCAATTATGTACTGAAGGGCGATCGAGCAAATACCCGCACCCAACATCAACAGCAGCGGATATCGCCTCAAAACGAAATTGGGTGAAAATCCCGGCGGGCGAGCCTCTTCGTGGGCTGCGCTAACGCAGTTCCCGCTCGATCGCACTACTAATGCTACAATCAGGAAGCCAATTACTATTTTATATAGTGTGGGTATCTCAACAAACGAGGATAACAGCCACTTAACAGCCGAGATATTGGCCCAAAACCAAGCAAGCGCCAGCAAAAAAGGAGCCAGCCCAACCAAATTAACCGCAGGATGAGGAGTAACAGAATCTGGAATTGCAGAATCAGTGATATTGGTGCGCTGCATGATACCGCTTGACATTCACGTTGGTGACATCTTAGCTCAGCCAAATTGGTAATGTCCAGACCGATTATTTAAGTTTTGTCAAGCTTCGATTTTCTCTACAGAGAAGCTAGCGTTATAATAATTAATTTTAGCGGAGGTAAAAATGAGCGAAAAAAGCCCAGGATACAAAATTGTTAGCGATAACCGACAAGCGCGCCATCTCTATGAAATTATAGAGACATACCAAGTGGGAATCGAATTAAAGGGAACCGAAGTCAAATCAATTCGGGAAGGAAAAGCCAATTTGCGGGACGGATATGGTTTAGTTCGGAACGGGGAACTGTGGCTAATTAACGTTCACATTTCGCCTTGGAGAAGTGCTAGTAACTATTTTAATCACGAACCCCGCCGCACCCGTAAATTGCTGATGCACAAGCAGGAAATTCGCAAATTAATCGGCAAAGTGGAAGAAAAAGGCTTGACTTTAGTGCCGTTAAAAATGTATTTGAAAGGAGGCTGGGTAAAACTTGATATCGGTTTGGGTAAAGGGAAAAAACTGTACGACAAGCGCGAAGATTTAAAGAAACGCGAAGACAAGCGGGACATGGAAAGAGCGATGAAGCAATTTTAGTCATTAGTCATTAGTCATTAGTCATTAGTCATTAGTCATTAGACCTTTCCTAAAAAGAAACCAAAACCTTTGCTACTCGAAGGTTGAAATTTAGTCTCTGGAGATGTTTATTAGTCACCAGTCATTAGTGATTAATGATTGGTGATTGCTGATTATTGATTGATTATTTTAAATCTAGTTCGGTTAATTACCCATCATAAAATTGTTCGATATACCACGTTGAGAATTTTGAGGACTTCTATCCTCACTACAAACTTAATTAGAGTTATTTCACCGCAGTCCATCTTACAGAAGATTCCAAGTTGAGGAACTACACCCCAGCTCGTTCCATCCCCGTAGGGAAATGGCCCAGGGTAAGTTCCTACACTTCATAAACCTGGAATACGCTGTATCTGCTCATACTGTCGCATACTGTCGATCGACTGACCGTCAGCTAAGTATTATTACTTAGGCAAGGCGAACACTTCCACCTTCTTCCTGCTTCCCGCTTCCTTTTTCCTGAAAATATCCGGATGGCTTGTGGAGTCTCAGGAATGATTAACCTATGCTCGAATACATCTAGGTAGTGGGAGCATTACCCAAGCATTCGGCTGTGGACTGACAAACTCTTATAAGAAATGGGCTCAAACCTGAGTCATTTCGTTTATATGCCATTAGGGTGGCAATTAAATCTGGAAAAAAAATATCGCTCAACTCTCAAGTTAAAAAATGCTAAAAATGACACCATTAGCTAACATTTTCAATGCTATGAAAGAGCCAGGAAAAAAGCATCCGAACTCCAAGTGGGGAGCCTTCTTGCTGATGCTAGCTGTAGGCTTTGGCGGCTGGCAAATTGGGTTGCCGGAACTGGCATCTTTTTTTAATAATATGGCTTTTGAAAACTACAAAGCTAATCGATTCGCTGATACTCAACAAGCATATGAGTTAGCGCTCTGGGTAGATCCAAAAAGCCGAACAGCTCTTTACAATTTAGGATGGCTTTGCGAAGAGGTGCAAGATTTACAATGCGCCCGAGGAAAATATCTGCAAGCTGCAAAACTCGGTCTACCTGCTGCTTACAGCAATCTGGCTCGGTTATATATAGTTGATCAAAAAAACTATCCGGCTGCCGTTCACTTCCTGTGGCAAGGTTTGAAATTAGCTGAGGACGATCAAGTAAAATATTCTTTACTCAAAAACTTGGGATGGGCTCGCCTGGAACAGGGTCGATATTCAGAGGCATTGCAGCATCTGGATGAAGCGATTAAACTTGATAGTGAAGGACCAGCAACTTACTG
This sequence comes from Microcoleus sp. w1-18aA5, assembly GCF_036701705.1. NCBI lineage: Bacteria > Bacillati > Cyanobacteriota > Cyanophyceae > Oscillatoriales > Microcoleaceae > Microcoleus > Microcoleus sp. w1-18aA5. The sequence goes on from NZ_JAUPTE010000017.1 coordinate 44,580, forward strand.
CTTAAAAGCGCAAGTCCTAGAAAAAATGAAAAATACTAAGGCAGCGCTACCGCAGTGGAAAATTTGTCTAAAGTATGCGGATTCTCAAGAATTCGATGAGGATATATGGATAGGGATGGCACGTCAACGATTAAACGAGGAAAAAACAAATAAATGAAACGCACAGTTTTGTTTTCATCAACCATACTGGCAATTATAACGGTGCTGAAGCTAAGTCAAGCCTCAACAGCACTGCCAACTCCTTCGACTCTTAAAATTACAGTTAATGAATCAGTCGAAACGCCGTTCGACTCCAATCAAGCGAGGAGGCGGCGGTGCAGAGATAGAGATGGTGGAAAATATCCGTGTCCCAGATTCATCATGCCTTCGGATAGCGAAGCATAAGAGTTATTTTCAATGAATTTTGTAGAGTGTACCATCACCACTTTACAGCAACAGGTATGTAGTATGTAGTAGTATGCAGGGTGCCCCGTCCGCACCTTATAGCATTTGAGATTTGAGATTAATAATTGAAGAATTGGAAATAACTTATGGCGATAATGGTTTGCAGCTTGCATAAAGCTGCATTCTTTTTTTGCACTGGTATAACTCTTAATCATTGCTGTATCGGCTATTGCTGGAATCCACACCGGGCGCAGGGCTGTTTCATTCGACCTAGGGGCAAACCCTCGTGAAGATGCCCGATATTTGAAACATCGATTTCATCATCCGTGGAGGGGGTAGGCACGGGGAGTAGGGGTAGCACTACCCCTACAAAACGATGATTTCCCTGAGAATGAAACCGCCCTGCCACCGGGCGGGGAGAAAATCCCCGCCAGCAATTCTATCTACTCGCCCTCGGTCAAAGCTGAATCTTCCTGATGGTGTGAGTTGCTGTAAAAACTAGCAATAATCGCCACCATCAACCACCACAGCATATTAACTTCTGGTCGGTACCAAACGGTATCGACAAAACCGTGGGCCATCATGCCGGCTAAAGTTGCGATCGCCCCTATCAACCAAAACCCCTGATTCGATTTTATATTTTGGATTTTAGATTGGGGATTTTGGGATGCTTCCTCTAAACTAGAGAGTTTAAATTGTGCATCCCGCAGATTCTTTATCTGCAACAAACCTTGATTGACGGTGACAGTCATCAGCCACAGGAAACACATTAAACCGATAAAACCTGTTTCCACCGCAATTTCCAGCAGCACAGAATAAGCGCTCAAAGCAGTGAATTTCGGCCTCATATAAAGCGGATAAACTTTATTAAAAGCAGTGTTTCCCGGCCCAATTCCGAGAATGGGTCGATCGCGAATCATGTCAATCACCGCCGTCCAAACATTAATCCGAAAATTGTTACTGCTGTCACCTCGACCGATAAACATACTCGAAACTCGATCGCGCAGAGGCTCAACTAAAGCCACTCCCAAAATTAAGGCCCCAGCCAAACCTCCTAACCCTAACGGAAGCGCCCAAGTTCGCCAGAACCGAGGCATCAAAGGGCTGTACCAGTACCACAGCAGCACTAAAAACACCACCAGTAGAGCCACAAAACCAATCCAAGCACCCCGGCTGTCCGTGTAGCGCAAACACGCGCAATTCACTATCAGCATCGTCAGCGCTAAAATTTTTGTTCCCCATCCTTTCCACACAAAAAGTGCGGCGGCGCTCAATGCAATGGCTGGCAGTAAATAGGAACCAAGCAAGTTAGGATTTCCCAGAAAGCTGTAAACTCGCGTGACATTGGCTTGAGTAGAAGTCGGATCGTTCCAAGTAGCTAGTGGCGGCACTTTATCAATCCACTGCCGCACGCCGTAGAAACTGACAACTAGAGCGACGTTCAAAAATACGGCAATTAACCACGATCGCCAACGGGGATCTCGCAATATCCGAGCCATCAGCGCAAAAAACAGCAAGTACAGCGTTAGCTTGCTCCAACCAGTAGCAGCGGCGACTTTCACCGGCGACATGGCGGTTGCGACGGTGGCAATGCCCCAGTACAGCAGTACCAGCAAGTGAATCGGCCTCAAGGCGATCGGGCGATCGTCCGAAACAGTCAGCAGCACCCAAAATGCAGCGCTAGCCGCCATCAACACCCCCACCAAGGCATTGTTTACAAACGGCGCCAAACCGAAAGTCAAGGCCAGCAAAACAAAACCCAAGGGTTCTGCCCACTGCATCAGCCAGCTACTCTGCCGCCAACTGCGTAAAGAGCCGATCGCCAAATTGAATAAATAACTTCTACTTTGCCACTGAGAGAGTGGCAAATTTGCCAGAGTTAACTGTTGCCAAACTGAATTCATTTTTAGATTGATTATTGGGAATTGGGAATGGGGAATTGAGTCTAAAAGCATGGACAATTGGTAGTAACTCCAATCTTGCGCCATTCTTCCTGAAGACTTTTCTGGTCGGCTCCCCAAAGAATAAATTTCTTGTGGGTGGGGCACGCGAGCCCGCGCCTAATAGGCTTATTGAGAATGGTGCAACATCTCAGTATTAATTAACAAATGACTTGTTTCTTCTTCCTTCTTCTTTCCATCCGTTACATCCGTTAGAAATCCGTTGCCGAACTTTCTTCTTCCTTCTTTAGCCTTCCAACAATTCTGTAGCATTTGTGCAGGGCAGCCAGAGCACGTAGCGATATCCAGATTCCGGGGTTCCTTGAATCGAGAGTTGACCGCCTTGAATTTCCACCAATTGGCAGCAAAGCAGCAGCCCCAAGCGTTCCCGCGCCCCGTAACCAGCTAAAACAGGTGCGCTATCCTCTGCATTCTGTGCCACCAAAGCCGCCAACTCAGAAAACGCCAGCGTTAAGCGCTGCGAACCCTGTGTCGGGAATTGCGGTTCGAGTCCGAGGGAGTCGGTTTCGGAGTTCGATGGCGAACCGCTACCAGATCCGGCATTCAACAAGTAGTCGGTGTAGAGTTTAGCATGGGGCAAACTTTCCCCTAACCAAGGATGAAAAACCCAAACTCCGATGTTGATACCGTCTTCTTTCCGAGAAACGTGGACTCGAATCACGCTGCCTGCCCCAGCAGATTGAATAATGCTAAAAATTAAGTGGTGCAGCATTTGCTGAACCTTATCTTTATCTACCAACCAGATGCGCGACCCGGGCCCCATCGACAAATTAATTTCTTGCTCTCGTCTACTTGCCACCGAGGACAGGATTGTTACAACCTGCTGGCACAAAGTTTCTATATCGACTGCGGTTCGCTTCAAGGTGAAAGCAGAATCATCTAGTTCTGCCAGTTCCAAAATTTCTTCAACTAGCGATCGCAAAGAGCGGCTGCTGTCTTGGATTACGTCAATATATTCTTTTTGCTTGCTCGTTAAGGGGCCATAAATTTCTTGTTTCAACACGCTTGCCATGCCGAGGACAGAAGTGAGTGGTGTGAGCAATTCCTGCGCTAAATTATTTAGCAGTTTTACCTTAATTGAGTTAGTAGACAAATCGATAGGTTTGTTAGTCATCGCTAATTTTTATTGGTTCATTGTCGAGCGAGGGTTTGCGGTTCATTAGACCTCTTCCAAAAGTCTATAACAATTTGTTTATAATTCACCAAAAAAAACGTAGTGAATAAACATATATATTCCTTCTTCCCTAGAAGCTCTTGTTTATCTGAGTAATTAAGATTTAATCATTGCTTCTAAAGCTGATTGTAAGTCTTGAGTGAGTTCGGCAACTGCTAACCTGCGGCTGGTTTGATATCGATCCCAACGATCGCTCACTGATATGGGTTCGCCCACGGTCATTTGTACTTGCTGTTTGCCCAACTTGGGGCGACCGAAAGGATTTCCCCCTTTGATGCGAGCCAGTACGTCCCACAGCAGTAAAGTTGTTTCTGCCAAACGTTCTGCTGTCAGTTGTTCTTCGACGTACCTGCCCGTGACGGACACGAAACTTTCTACAAGTCTCATGTGCCACATCCGAAGACTTGCTTCTTCAGCGAGGCGATCGGCTAATCCTCTTTCTAAGGGAGAAAGTGCTGCAATATCTTTGATATCTTCTCGATAAATATACTCCCAGCCTGCTTGTTCCAGACGGCGGCAGCGATCTATTAAACTGCCTTTGGGCTTTAAGTTAAAATATTCTTCTGCTACTTGCAAACCCACGTCTAACAAAGCTTTCAGTCGAGCTATCATTACTTCATTGCCCGAATCATTTCCCATTTTTTCTGGTAGCGATAATGATGTCAAAATAGATGTTTCAGGCAGTAAAGTTTTATGATAAAAACGGCTGTAAAATTCTTCCATTACTGCTAGCAAATGGCTGCCCAGTCGAATCAGGCGCAAATATTGGAATTTGTGATTGTGGTTTTCGGGATCGGAATTTGCAGTATTTAAATTTTCGATTTCGGTGCGATCTAATGCGGGCAGTCCGCAATCAATTTCTAATTGAGTTAAAAGTTTTTCTAGGGGTTGCCAAGGTGGGTTGATATAGCGGTATTGAATGCCGATCGGCACAATTACAACTTTTTCAGTGCGTCCGGCTTTCAGCAAATCTTCAACGCACCAGAAGCCCATTTGAGCTATTCCCGGTTCGAGGGGGCTAACTATTTCATTGTGACCGTTGGTAGCGCCTTCTGGGGCGGCGGCGATCGGGAATTGGCTGTTGGCAAATAAATTGCGGGCCGATCGCAATCCGACGCGATCGATTTTACCGCGAACGATCGGAGTGCCACCGAGTTGGGAATACAACCAGCCGACTCCCGCACCGGCCCACAGGGGAATGCCGCGATCGTAGATAAAGTGGGAATGTACCGGGAATTGCAGGGGAATACCTTTGGCGCGCGCTGCTTGGGGAACGAGTTTCCAAATTAGTTGTCCCAAACAGTAGGGATCGTCTGAGTTGGGGTGGCGGAAGGCTAGCAAGAAGCGAACTTTCTGATTTTGAAATTGGTGGAATAGTTCGGCGAGGGTTTCGACGTTTTCGGCTTGAACGTGGCTGATACTCGTCCGAAATCGCAGCCACCACGGGAATATTTGCTTACAACCTTGCATCACTAGCGGGTTGTAGGCTGGGGGTATGAATTCCAGTGGCGGCTGAACTTGGCTAATTGAATTGGGCATTTTGCTATTTTAAATTTTAGATTTTAGATTTTAGATTACTAGGTTGGGGTAAAAACTTCCAATTTTTATGATGCTGAAGTTTTTTTTATTAACCGCAGAGGACGCAGAGGACACGGAGGAAGAGAGGAGATAGCAAAGGGTGTCAATTTAACGTCAAAAGTATTACCCGTCTTGGATTGAATATCATGTCTAGTCGATCGACCCCAATATTTTGGTCGGGGCGGGTTTAGAGGATTTCTGGCTTATATTACAGATCGGGGGTGAACTCGCCTTGACCAGAATTACGATTATTTTACAGGACTAGATATGAAACCATCATCTTTTTTACCCCCCTGTCCTTGACAAGGGGGATGCGAGGGGGTCAATCGATTTTAGATTTTAGATTTTAGATTTTAGATTTTAGATTTTAGAATTGACCCCACGGATAAGTTCGGGGGGCAATTTTCATCGGATACAGGTTTTTTATTTCTCCAGGAATGAAGCCGGGGGCTTGTATCCTGGATGCTTTCGGTCGGAAACTCGACTAAAAACGAGATTTATCCTCAGTTTCAGCCTTCAACGCAGATTTTTGCAGTCTAAAATCTCAAATCTCAAATCCTATTGTGCGGCTTCAAAGATCATTTCTTGGAAGTTAATGACATCCGATCGCGGATCGCAGTGGGTGACTTTGACTTCTAGCCGATCGCCTATGGCGACCGATCGACCAAATCGCATTGCCAATTCTAAACCCAAATCTTCCAATAAAATCAATCCGAGATTGCTGTCTTCCCTCAGCCAGCGCAGCATTAAAGCTTCCCAAACTTCATCGGGGTTGCGCCGCAAATATTCCAATCCCCAATAGCGGTTTGTTTGGCGTTCTACGGTGGATGCTTCTTTAACTGCGGTGCCGAGACACATCACAATGTCCTGTATTTCTTCAGCAGTAAAAGGTAGGGGTTCGCCCCGCAGGTGGGCTTTGATTTGGAAGTGAGTCAGCAAATCGGTATAGCGGCGGATCGGGGAAGTAACTTGAGTGTATAATTCCAAACCCAAGCCGGCGTGGCGTCCGGGGGTGAGGCCCATTTCGCTGCGGGGCATACACCGACGCACAGCGCAAGCGCGGGCGGGGCCTGCGGGTACAGCCAGCAGTTCTTCATCGGGAGGGAGTTCCGGCTGTGGCTGATAGCGGTAGGGTATGGGCAGGCTGTGAGTTTGACCGTAGCGGGCGGCGAGTTCGCCGGCTAAAATCATCATTTCGGCTACTAGCATCCGGGCTGTGGAGTCGTCGATGACGTGGATTTTGATGTCGTCGCCGTTGACTTTGATGACGGATTCTGGCATGAAAATGCTGATTGCGCCTTGGGCTTCCCGCCATTTTTGGCGCAGTTTTGCTGCAGAGGCGATCGCTGCTATTTCCGGTTCTGCTTCGATTCCCAACTCCAGCATTTCATCTACGTCATCGTAGGTCAAGCGGTAGGTGGGTTTTATGGTGCTGATGTGGATGCTGTAATCTTGAGCCGCGCCGATTTCGTCTAAGGTGACGCTGAAGCTGAGCGCGCTGCACTCTTTGCCTTGAATTAAACTCATCGGCCCGGTTGCCAAAGCTGGGGGAAACATGGGGATCATTCCCGTGGGCAGGTAAACCGTAGTGGTGCGCTTTCTGGCTTCGAGGTCGAGTTCGTCTCCGGGGGAAAGCAAGCGGGTGGGATCGGCAATGTGTATCCAGATCCGCTGCTGGCCGTTTTCGAGGAATTCTAAGCTGAGGCCGTCGTCGATTTCGGTGGTGCTTTCGTCGTCGATCGTGTAAACCTTGAGGTGAGTTAAATCGAGACGATTTGTGTCGGAGTCGGTTGGGGGATTTTCTAGGCAGCGTTGGGCCACTTCTAATACCTTTGCGGAGAATTGTAGGGGAATTTGGCTGCGCCGCAAAAACAGGTTTTCGTGGGTACTCCAGAGGCCGAGCTCGACTAGGAGACCAAATGCTGCTTCAGGGTTTTCGGATCGTTGTAAGCTGGCTAAAGTTTCTAAGGCTGGGGTGCGGTGCGTTGCTTCTTCTCCGAGGAGGGCAAAGCGTTCTAGGGCGTCGAGGCGAGTTCGATCGCTATTTTCCCAATCGACATTTTCCCCTGCCAGCCGCTGTTTGACTCGATCCCAAAATCCTTGGGATTCTTGGTGTCGCTGCTGTTCTACTTCTTGCTGGTGTTTGATTTCGGCTACTTGGGCGGCCGGTCGCGGTTCGTAGCGATCGCCCTTTTGTTTGAAATACAGTTTGTCTGTTGATAGCAAACAGTAAGCCGCGTAACACTGGGCCGCACTACTCTCCGAAAATAGCAGCATTGCCAGGGATTCGGGATCTGCTGTTTCTCCGTCGCCGACTAGGAGTTCCCAAGCTACTTCCAAACTCGACGGATCTGAGTAGGCTTCTACTTCTTTGAGAAATTTGGGAATGTCGGAGGGTTTGTAAGTTTCTCCGACTACTTCGTAGCTGATTTGTTTGGGCGGTATGCTGTGCGGTTGACCGTTTTCGTCTACCACGACCCAGTTTTTCTTGCCATCGGGGCGATCGGCAACTGCCAGACGGCGGTCGCCGTGCACTCTAAATTCTACTAACGTTCCCTTCTCCACTTGCCAGCTTTATATTTGAGATTTTGGATTTTTACAATAGCCACTTATCGAGTTTCGACTTTGCGATTTTAGATTTTGGATTTTGGCAATTTTTCTGGTCAATTGTGAAAGTTAAAATCTAAAAAGTTGTTCTTTTTCTTCTTTCTTTTTTAACTTTTTACTTTTGATTAAGACTTGCGCTGCAGCGACTCTTAACCCTATTTCGCGATTATTTCGCTGCATTCTTGCTGCACTCTTAATGGCAGAAAGACGTTGTTTTCGCGCCAGTCTTATTCCAGTCCAAAATCTAAAACCCAAAATCCCAAATCCTGTTAACCTTCTTGGTTTACGAAGGGCATCAAAGCTACAATTCTTGCTCTTTTGATACTTCTGGTCAGGTCTCGCTGCTGCTTTGCCGTCAAACCGGTAATCCGGCGGGGCAAAATTTTACCGCGTTCTGTGACGTATTTTTTGAGCAAATCGACATCTTTGTAGTCGATCGGGTCTCCTGGTTTGATGGGCGAAACGCGCCGGCGAAAGTAAGTCATGGTTTGTTGTTTTTTGACTGTTGACTGTTGACTGTTGACTGTTGACTGTTGACTGTTGTCTGTTGACTGTTGACTGTTGTCTGTTGACTGTTGACTGTTGACTGTTGTCTGTTAACTGTTGTCTGTTGACCAATAACAACTGACAACTGACAACTGACCATTGACAACTGACCACTGATCTACTTGATCTCTTTGTGGGCAGTGTGGCTGTTGCAATGGGGGCAGAACTTTTTGAGTTCTAGCCGCGCCGTCGTGTTGCGACGGTTCTTGGTGGTGGTGTACCGAGACACGCCTTTTGAGCGTTTGCTTACGTTTGTACGGCACTCAGTACACTCTAGAGTAATTATGATGCGGACGCCTTTAGCCATAATTCTAAATAAATTTCGACTAATTTAAACACAATTTATTATCTTCTCACATTGCTCTGCACTTGGTCAAGCAATCTTCTAACTTTGATGTCGAGGGAGTAGCCACGGCGGGTTCCAACTACGATCGTCCCGCCGATGCGATCGTGGAAAGCTTGGGGAAACCTTTCGGCGGAGGTGAGGGCAACGCTACAGTCGATCGCCAGGGGCAGCATCAGCAGCAAGACGGCGGCGTTGGTAGATGTGAGCCCACCTATACCTGCGAAGGCTAAGGCGGCGCAAAAGCCCAGCAATGCCTCGCGCTTGCAGAGTTCTTGCACTCCGGGAGTCCGGTGGAATCTGGTATCGGCAATTTTCATGTCCAAGGCCCAGCGCCCCAGACTTTGACCTTGGTTTTTCCTGACGATGGCTACGCGCATGATCAGCCACAGCAGGACAAAAAATATGGTTTGGACGATCGCATTAGTACCCAGAAGCAAACTGGGCAGCCAAACTGCGATTCCGTCGATGCAGAGGGCCGCAGCGCGGCGGCCGACGGATACTTTGGGAAGGAGAGGTACTAAATCGGAACTCATAGGCAAAAAGGTCGATCGCCACTAGCTACTTTTTCATTTTTCATCTTAAGCTGTGGATTAATCGATCGGCATCAATGGCGCGTCACTCAACTTCCAAGCCAACCGCTAATTATTCAAGCTGAAAATGGATTTTCGCCAATTCCCAACTGCTTTTTCGACTTTTCCACCTGTTCCCACAGTGTTTGGATCTGAGTAAATGCCTGTTCCACAGAGATTTTACCGTTAGATGTCAAGGAACTGATGTAACCCACTCGCTGAGAAAACTCTTGTAAATTCGCATTAAATACCAAATTCTCTGGTTTTACCTCACCGTAATAGCGATTTTGAGGATATAAAAAATTTGAATTTGCTACCATTGCTTTAACCTCGCATGAAAAGTTGTTTCCTGAACTAATCAATAATATTATAAACCGCGAACACCTGCTAAAGTTGTGCCGTAAGTAGCAGAAATCATGTGACATTGGGCGAACTTTTTTGTGATGGCAATTACACGGACTGATCGGGGCAACAAAAACCTCAGTAATTTCACCTGTATAGCTTACGCAGGCGGGGTCAACAACCAGGTTTCTGCCTTAAGGCTTATAACTTAGGATGTGGCGTCCAAACCAGGTTTTTGTTAGTCCATGACTGAGTTATTGAAATAAGTGACAAAAACCCCTGAAATGGATAATATTATTGCAGACATAAATAGTTAGAGTTTTAATAGGAATCTGCGTAATGTCTCCCAATGCGCTATCGCCCCGTCCCAAACCCCGGCTGAGGAAATTTTTAATTAGACTTGCCATTGCCGTAATTGCTGCTGTTATCGCCTTCAACCTTCCTCACTCCTTAATTCCAGTGTTTAAAGAATCCGTATCCCAAGCAACGCCGGCACCAGAAATCCAGAACTTGCTCACCGGCAAGCGCAAAATTGTGATAGTGGGCGACAGCATCACCGAGGCGGGGAAATACCCCGGAGGTTACGTTTGGCTGCTAGAACGCTATCTGAATGCCCTTTATCCCGATCGCAAAATCGAAATCATCAACGCCGGGATCGGCGGTAACAAATCGACTGATATGCAAGCGCGCTTCCAGAAAGATGCGATCGATCAAAAGCCAGGTTTAGTGATGATTAATGTCGGAGTAAACGACGTTTGGAACGCTTTCTTCGACTTCCCAAACAATCAGTTTTATCCGGAAGGCAACTGGTCCGCAGGAGTGCAAGTGGCAGAATATCGGGAGAAAATAACTCAAATGGTGCTGGCCGCAAAAGCCGCAGGAATTCGACTTGTACTGCTTTCTCCTACTCTGATAGGGGAAAGTATCGACGGCCCAGAAAATCGCAGGTTGCAACAGTATGTTGCCGCGATGCGAGAAATTGCGTTAGAGAATCAGTGCTTGTTTATTGATTTGAATGCGCCTTTTCGGGAAGTTATCGGCACGTATCAAAAGCACGCGGGCAAGACTCTGAATTTGTTGGCTGCAGATGGAGTGCACCCAAATCAATCGGGATATCGAATTATGGCTTTTACTATCTTGCGCGGTTTGGGCGTACCCGCAAAGGATATTGAGAATTTGGAAGTCAAAAATTGAATTTTTGAATGTAGTTAACAGTTGACTGTTGGCTGTTAAGTGAAAGTATCAAAGCTACAAGCCCCCTGATTTATATCGGGGGTAAATTATTCCCATATAAAATCTAAAATCTAAAATCATTCAATCGGCGGATGATACCGCTTTAACCAACAGCTACCGATAATCACCAACGCCACCACAACTATAATTTCCGTCCAAAAAAAGGAAAGGAAATCGCTGGCAGTTCCCACGGGAGGCACCCCCGGTTGAGCGTTGCGAATCGCTGGAAAAGCAAACAGCATGACAGCAGTCCAACTCAACATTCCCACTTCCGGCAACTTGCCTGATTTCATCACTTTCAATGCTAGCAAAAGCGCCATAATTGACAGCACCCACATGATCACAATTATTACTAACGCAAAGAATTTCACCGGCAGCGATCGAGTTGCAGAAACATCGATATAAATAAAAATAGATGAATTCTCTTCCATCGGCTTATAGCTGATGTCGAAACCGGGAACATCGGCATGAAAATTAAATTCCAGCGGCACGGGATTCAGTTCAAAGGGAGCAAACTTTTTACCAATTGAAGGCAGCGGGTCAATCGAAATAGCTACTTTAGCAATGTGCCTGTCAAATGGGTAATTGTTAATTTTTCCTTTGACTAAGTTAAACTTCAATGCAGGGACAATCATCGGTTTGCCTTCTTTAAAGGTAATTTCCGAATCTTGTACGTTTGCGCCGTTAACTGTCATTAACAAGTCTTGCGCCGGGTAAGTTGGCCCTTTTTTATAGATACCTTTGAGTTCAAACTGCAAGCGGGCTTCTAGTTCGTTTTTAATGGGATCAACGGCAATTAATGTCATTTTGACCTCAACCAAGCCTTTGGACGCTACAGTGCTTTCTGGAGAGGGATTATAAGGCTCTTGAGCGTTAGCATTGTGAGAATAAATAGATAGGATGATTGCCAAAATTGCGACCAGACTGCAAATTAAAATAAGTATTTTTTTTAGATTAAATTTGTTGACTGTTTGCATTTACTATGGATTTTTCTGTGTAAATTGTTGTTAGTATTTCCCGCACTCTCCGCAGTCAGTCAGCCAGGGGTGTAAACCCCTGGCTCATAGCTAAATTCGGTTAAAAGTGAGATATTAGAGCATTCTCAATTACTTGTTTAGGAACAGGCAAGATGCCTGTTCCACAAGAGTTCAATTTTCTTTTTTGTGGGGTGGGCATTCTGCCCGCCCATAGTAGCCGAACTACGAACCGATAGGAAGCAATACATTTGGCGTGAAACTTCCGTGCAAGCCGTAGGGAATGTGCTGTTTTAAATGCAAGCGCGCTAGGGGTCCTTTGGTGATGTCGCGAGCATCTAAAATCACTAAGGTCGATCGATGATTAGCTGCATCATACATTAAAACCAGCAGCCAGCCGTCATCCTCGGCAACAGCATCGGGACGGGTAACAAACACCGGTTCCCCCGCAAAACCGCGCGGCGCCGCACTCCAAATTTGCCTTTCACCAGTCACAAAATCAATTTTGAGGATAGCTTGCAAAGGAGCATTCCCAGTGGGAGCATCAGCAGCACCGATATAAAGATATCGGTAAGGTTGTCCGACATTATTGGGATGCAGAGTTGGAAACTCGCAGCACCGAGTTTCAACAACTTGATGCTGCACGGTTTTGTCTTGCAAATTTAACTTAAACCGCCACAATTCGCCCGCTGGAACGCTGTCAAAATCAACCTCGCGAAAATCGCCGTCCTCTTCTACATTTGGAAACGATTCATAACAAACTGAGTCAACAAAAACTTCGTCTCCTTCTTCCCATGCGTTGCAGTGGTGGAAGACAAAACAAGGTTCAGTTTCTAATATCTTTACCTCGTCAGTGCCGTTGCGGGAAATTAAAATTGCTTGCGTTGGCTTGTTTGGCGAAAATTGAATACACTGGGCGGCACTCCGAAATCCTAACACGAAAAGCAGCGGATTGAAGCTGACGGGATTTTGGAAGAATATGCAGTAATTCGGGGTAATTACCATGTCGTGCAGGAAGGCAAAACCCGGTATTGCATGGGCGTGACGCTGCAAAAGTTTGCCGCTTTCGTCGAGTTCGTAAATGGTAATTGTACTCGACAAACCTGGTTTGACGGAAAAGTTGATTAATCTGTCTCCTTTGCCATTTTTCCCTTTTTCAATTCTGGGGTGGGCGGCGAAGGCTTCACCGGGTTCCAAGATGCCGTCTAGAGTATCTAAGCCGAGTGTTTCTAGGGTGCGGGGGTCGAGTCTGTAGGGCTGTGCGGCTTCCCAAAGTGCTAGCAGTTTGTCGCCCCAATAAATGATGTTGGTGTTGGCAATGTTTTTGATTTTGACATCAAAGATGTTGGCTAGCCAACCCCCTGGTTTCTGTGTGCCGAAAACGCCTCGGTGGAGAATTTTTCCGGCTTCTTGTTCGGCGAGATAGCCTTCTGTGCGGACGAATCGGTTGCGGAAATGGGCGCGGCCTTCGGATATTGCGATCGCACAAACCATCCCGTCACCGTCAAACGGGTGGTGGATGCGTTGGCCGTTGACCTCTAATAATCCGGGCCCGTTGCGAAAGAATGTGCCTTGCAAGTCGGCGGGGATTTCGCCTTCTATGTCGTCAATCCAGTAGTCGGATTCGTTGGGTTGGGATTCGTACCCGCGCTGCCAGTCTGTGCGATCGTATGATACGTTTTGAGCTGCGGTTTGAGGTTGAGAAATCTGTAAGTTTGGCATTGGTAGAATAAGCTTTTATTGATTTAACCGCAGAGAACACAGAGGGCGCAGAGAGAAGGAAAATCGGAGAATTGGGAAACACAGTTAAATTCATCCGTGTATCCGTGTCAAAATCCGTGTGTGCCTGCGTTTATTTGCTGTCTGCGGTGCGGCTTTGTGACCTTACTGTGGGTACTAAGTCGGGAAAGTATTCGGGCATGAAATGCTGTCCGCCTGGCTTGGAACTGCCGATTTCTGGTTCTAATACGGGAAGAGACTTTTGAGAATTTGGATCGGCGCTTTCTGTACTATCGGCGGGCAGCCAATTTAAGAAGGGTAGGGGCAGAAGTGTGGAGAGGTTTGTGATGACAATTAGCAGCCAGAGGTTATCGAAATTGCGATCGGTAATTCCTAGCAAGTGGGTCAAAAGTGCGCCGCCTTCGTGGGAAATAAGTCCTGCTAAGTTGGTGACTGACATCAACACGGCAAATAAAGTTGCTTCGACGCCTGGGGGACACAATCTGGCGGAGAGTACGAGCACCGGCATATAAGCAATTTGTCCGATTACTGTCAGGATCAGGCTGTCTCCGATGCTGAACCATTGATCGTCAATTCCTAAAGCTCTGTTGGCATGAGTTACTAATAATAAAGTAGTCATGCCCAAAACAGCCGCAAGGACGGTTGACCAGCCAAAAATTACTCGAAATGGAACTGTTTTGAGGAAGCGTTGAAACAGCCAGATCCCGGCGAGGGCGGCAATGCTGGTAACGAGGCGCACTCGGCCGAGAAATTCTGGTTGAAAGCCTAATTCGTTGGTGGTGAAAAAGAAGAAGGCGGAGTCTGAGCTTGGGGTGGCTTGCCAAAGGAAGAGAAAGGCTGTGGGCAGCCAAATTGTTTTTTGGGTAACAGCTTGCCGTAGTTGTTTGAATTGGTCTTTGACTGTATCAAAGTCGGTTCTTTTGTCGGTTTTTTCTTCGGCAATTAACCAAGCTGTTGCTGATACAATTAGCGGGAAAGATGCAGTGATTAAAAAGATAGTGTGGGTGCTGAAGTGTTGCAGCAGGGAACCGCTGAGGTAGGCGGTAATTAGTCCGCCGAGGGCAGCTGCGCCCCAAGACAAGGATTGCAGGGAACCGGCGTCGGTAACTGATTCTTTTCTGGCCCTTTCGACTACCAGGGAGTCGGCGATTACGTCGCTGACGGCGAGGGAGAGGGAACTCAGGGCGATCGCGCCTGTAGCTGCCAGCGGTGTGTGTACAATTGTTGCGAGGCTCACCCATGCTAAGGTTCCCAGCAGCCCGGAGAGGACGATGTAAGGGCGTCTGCGGTAGCCGAATATCGGCAAGCCGTCGGACATGAACCCGAACACGGGTTTGATAATCCAAGGCAGGGCTACGACGCCCAGCATGGCCGAGACTTCTGCCGGACTCATGCCGAGTTCGTCTTTGAGAAAGAAGCTGACGGCTAAGCGGGCTAGTCCGAGAATGCCTTGGACGAAGTAAATCAGTAAGATGGCTATGAGTTCGGGGGTTGGCTCATTCCCAAAGAATACTTTTTCTTTTAAAGATTCTTTGAGTTTGCTGACGCCGGAGGGGGAAACGAGCATTTGAGCAATATTTCTTAATGAATCTCAATATTTATAACACATTCTTAATGAGTTGGGGGAACTGTCGGAGGTGGGAGGCGAGAGTGGCGGGGATCTGGTAAGTGCTATAAAATTGTATTTATCTTGAATTTAAGCGTGTTTTGTAATAATAAAAACCGAAAAACGAACCGCGAAGGCGCGTTAGGCGAAGCCGCGCGTAAACCCTAGGACGCCAAGCAAGAGAAAGAAGAAAAAACTCACAACTGCGGTCAGCTTTGTTATATGATTATTGACCCTAAAAACGTGCCGGAAATTACGGGTTCTAAGTACCCTCAGCAATTCCAATCTGCTGTTGCGGGGAGAGTTAAAAAACGCTTGGGCGATGCTGCCGGGTTGCAGAATTTTGGGGTGAATTTGGTGAGACTTGCGCCGGGAAGTTGTTCTGCTCTCAGGCATTGGCACACTCGTCAAGATGAGTTAATCTATGTTCTGGAAGGGGAAGTTACTCTGATTGCAAATTCGGGAGAGCAGGTGCTGAAACCGGGTATGGCTGCGGGTTTTCGCGCGGGTGATTCAGATGGGCATCATTTAGTCAACCGCAGCAATGCAGATGTTGTTTATCTGGAAATGGGCGATCGCACTCCGGGAGATAGTGCCGAATATCCCGATGATGATTTAATTGCCAAAGCTACGGATAATGGTTGGATTTTTACTCACAAAAATGGCGAAGTTTATGAGAGTTGAGAATTTATGAGTCAAGTGAATCTTTGGACTTCGGCGGAACACGCTTTGTGGTATCTTGCTAAAGCTGATGGAATTCCTCACCGCACTGAAGGTGAAGCGGTTTTGTTGGAGGAAGTGCCGAAAAATGTTAAGCGAATTCTGGATGTGGGTACGGGAGACGGGCGGTTGCTGGGTCTGCTTAAGTGCGATCGACCAAATGTGGAATGTGTGGCGATCGACTTTTCGCCGACAATGCTGGAAAAAACCAGAATTCGCTTTGCTGATGACCAGAATGTCACGGTAATCGAACACAATTTTGACGAATCGCTACCGGCGGATTTGGGCAAGTTTGATGCGGTTGTTTCTAGTTTTGCGATTCATCATGTAGCAGACGATCGCAAACGTTCGCTTTACACCGAGATTTTCGAGCTTTTGGAACCGGGAGGCATTTTTGGCAATTTGGAGCACGTAGCATCACCAACTCCCGCTTTGCATGATAAATTTCGAGAGGCGATCGGTATTAGCGATTCGCCAGACGATCCATCTAATAAATTGCTAGATGTCGAAACGCAATTGCGCTGGTTTAGAGAACTTGGTTTTACCGATGCAGATTGTTATTGGAAGTGGCGGGAACTCGCTTTATTAATTGGTGTCAAACCAGTTTAGAGTATTTCGTGAAATTCGCTGAGCCGGGTAAGGACACGGCACTGCCGTGTCCCTACAAATATGGCATACAATCTATATGAGGTTAGTGACTGAATTAAATTAAATCTGGTACGTCAGGTTTGATTCGGCGCTCGTACCAGTTCATTAACGGGGTAGAAGTAATGCCGTGCAGAATCACAGAAAGTACGATGGTTGAAAAGGTAATCCAGGCAATTTTTTCTGCCGTTTCGCCTTTCAAACCTTTACCCAAAGCATATGTAAGATAATAGATAGAACCGACACCACGAATGCCGAACCAACCGTAAAGCCAGCGGTTGGCTGGGTGCAAAGGACTGCCGATCGTACTAATCCAAGCTCCCACAGGCCGGATTAAAAAAATTAACAATCCAGCTACTAAGAGGGAGTAACCTCCATATGCCAACATAGGTTCTAGGCGCAAAAGTGAACCTAATAGTAAAATAGTTGCTACTTCCATTAACTTTTCTATGCGCTCGGTAAAGTGCAGTTGGGAAAGCGGCTTTTCTGGGTTGCGGTAACTCCGCTGCACCACAATTCCTGCTACAAAAACTGCGAGAAATCCGTAGCCGTTGACTACTTCTGTGAGGGAATATGTAAGCAGAATTGTGCTGAGAGCAATGAAATCTTCCATTAATTGATCGGCCGGTCTATAGTGTTGGAGTTGGCGATCGACCCAGGTGACGGCTTTAGCTACTAAAATTCCCATAACGATACCTGCGGCGATCGCCCAAATCAAGTCAACTGCTACCCACTGCGAAAACCAGTTCGGCCAGTTGTTATCTTTTAGTGCATAAATTCCGAAATAAACAAAGGGAAAAGCTAAAGCATCGTTCAAACCGCCTTCCGATGTTAAACCAAAGCGCAATTCATCGTGATCGTCTAGATGAGCTAACTGAACTTCTGAGGCTAAAACTGGATCGGTGGGAGCGAGAATTGCTCCCAGTAAAATCGCCGGGCCCCAATCTAATTTCACAAACCAATGACCGATCGCAGCAACAGCAAAAATCGAAATTGGCATTAAAAAACCGATCAGCCGCGCTGTGGAATTCCAGGCCCAAAGTTGCAGTGGGCGATTCATTTTTAAGCCGCAACTGAACAGAGAAACAATAACTACAAATTCTGTAAGTCTTTCTAAAAATTCAGCTTCGGGACGCAAGTCAATCAGCTTGATGCCGTAGGGCCCCAATCCGATACCGACAATGAGATAAATTAAGGCATAAGATACAGGCAATCGCGAAATCCAGCCGGAACCCAAGGTAACGGTAAGCAGGAGGATGCCAATAACTAGCAAGTTGAGAATGTAATCATCCACCATAGCGATCGCACTTTTAATCAGGTTTACCAAGTGCAATCTTGACAGATAAAAGCTTCTGCAGCATCCACCACCCGCTAGATTCACCTATCCTCCAAAAGTTGCAGTTTTTCTGCAAAATAACTAACAACTCACAACTACTGACTAATAACTAATGACTACTGACTTTTTTCAGTAGCGATGATGTGCAAATCTACGTGTTTGAGCGATCGCACTAACTGTTGAGTCAAAGAACCCCGCAGCAGCAATTTCCAGCGGGATTGCTGGCTTTCGCCGATCACAATTTGAGTAATGCGATACTGTTTCGCTACCTCCGAAATTGCTTTGGCTATATTAGTGCCGTTTACCCGCAAAAACTGCCCCTTAAATTCTTGACAGAGTTTCTCACAAGTTTCAACGTGCAAGCTTTCTGCTTTTGTTAAAAATCGGTCTGGATCGTTGACAAACACAGCATAAAATGGGGCATTCATATAGCTAGCAATCCTCGCGCCCCGCCGCAGCAGTTGCAAAGAATTCGGATAAGTCGAGATGCACACTAAAACTCGTTCGTGAATGTTGCAAGATTGACCTTTTAAAGTTGCTGCGTCGTCTTCCACATTGTCTGCGACTTCTCGCAGGGCGAGTTCTCGCAAAGCGATTAAATGACGGCGCTGAAAAAAGTTTTCTAAAGATTGTTCAATTTTTTCGGGAGCATAAATTTTGCCTTCAAGCAACCTTTCTTCTAAAGTTTCTGGCGTGACATCGACAACGACTATTTCGTCAGCATCTTCGAGGACGCGATCGGGTACTCGCTCTCGCACTACAACTCCGGTAATTCGAGCTACTAAATCGTTGAGACTTTCTATGTGCTGAATGTTGAGGGTGGAGAAAACATCAATTCCAGCCTTGAGAATTTGTTCGACATCTTGATATCGTTTTTCTCTCAGAGAACCCGGAATGTTTGTATGAGCCAGTTCGTCTATTAATGCTAATTGAGGACGGCGTTCGATGACAGCATCTGTATCCATTTCGGTGAGCATTTTTTCGCCGCGCCGCATTTGTTTTTTGGGTACTACTTCCAATCCTTCTGCTTTAGCTGCTGTTTCTTTCCGACCGTGAGTTTCTAACAGTCCAATTACCACATCAATGCCTTCAGATTTGAGCCTGTGTCCTTCTTCCAGCATTCGGAACGTTTTGCCGACACCGGGGGCCATGCCGATAAATATTTTGTGCTTTCCCCGGCGGGTGGTGCGATCGTAAGTGCGGTTTGGTTGGGCGTAAACCGCGTCTGGATTGTTGGTAATTTCGCTAGAGTGAATCATAGCTGAGTAGTGAGTTGTCAGTTGGCGATTGTCAGTTGTCAGTTGTCAGTTGTCTGTTGGCGATTGTCAGTTGTCTGTTGTCTGTTGTCAGTTGGCGGTTGTTTGTTGCTACTAATAACTAATAACTAATGACTAATGACTAATGACTACTGACTATTGACTGTAAACTATTGTAAACGGTCGAGAGCCAAATTTAGTTTCAGGACGTTAACTCCCGGTTCACCGAAAATGCCGATAAATCTACCATCTGTATTTTTGGCTACCAACATTTCTACTTGATTAAGATTGAGCGATCGCACTGTTGCTATCCGCTGAATTTGCGATCGAGCTGCCTCTACGCTAATGTGCGGATCGAGGCTAGAACCAGAGGTGTAGACTAAATCAGCAGTTGGTTTGATACCAGCTTTGTTGAGGCGATCTAATTCAACTTGCACCCCTTGAAAACCCTCTTTTTGATTACCTCGCTTCAGCAAATCCGAGTTACTTGGAGCCAGGTTGCTAGCACCAGAAACGCCTGTTCTTTGACTAACATTTTCTTCCTTTGTCGGATCGTAATTTTCTGTCGCAAAGCTGCTGTAATTGGTGGTGCTGGGACGACCCCAAAAATATCTTTCTGAGGAGAAAGGCTGACCGATTAAAGCAGAGCCAACTACAACTCCTTGGTTGGTAATTAAGCTGCCGTTTGCCTGGGAGTTGAAGGCAATTTGGCCGATTACTAGCAAGATTAAAGGGTAAATAATAGCTGTAATTCCCCACAAAACCAGGGTAAGGCGAATGGCTCTAATTATTTCTCTCATAAATTACCTCGATCGGTTATTTGCTAAGGGTTAATTATTGACTAAAATCTTTCCGGTTGAAAGATGACTACGAACAAGTAAATAGAAAGGGCGATAATCACCAAACCTAGGAGACTTAAACCCCAGACAGCTTTTCGGGTCAAATCTTCACCTGCAGCAGCGTAGACAGCGGGGGCAACTATAGCATTGAAACACATCACTAGAAATAGCTGCACCGGGATTGGGTGGCGCTGCCAAAGCATTTGTGCTAACTCAACGTTTTCTTGGAAATCTCTGGGACAAATATCATTCAGCCAATTATTCCGTTTCATGAATTCTCCTTATTTTGGGAATAAATATCTGTCTTTCTATTGGATTATTTTTTGGGAAAAATCGACGCAGAGCCTCTGGATATGCGTTCATCAGCAGAGCCGGGGAACGAGATTAATCCGTGTATCCGTCTCAAAATCCTTGTCATGCTTTCCCGATCTATGCTAGCCCAACGGCGGTAATCAAAACATCAATAATTTTGATGGCAATAAACGGCGCGACTGCCCCGCCCAATCCGTAGATTAAAATGTTCCGCTGCAACAGTTGGTTGGCGCTCAAAGGTCGAAATTTTACCCCGGTTAATGCTAGGGGAATCAAAGCGGGAATAATCAAAGCATTGTAAACTAATGCCGACAAAACCGCCGATTGACCGCTGGCTAAACCCATGACGTTCAAAGCGCCAACAGGGGAAAATATTGCCGGAATAATTGCAAAATATTTAGCGATATCGTTGGCTAGGGAAAATGTGGTCAGCGCGCCGCGAGTAATCAGCAATTGTTTGCCAATTGTAACTAAATCAATTAGTTTTGTGGGGTCAGAATCTAAGTCCACCATGTTCGCTGCTTCCTTCGCTGCTTGGGTTCCAGAATTCATCGCGAGTCCTACGTTTGCCTGAGCTAGTGCGGGTGCGTCGTTGGTTCCGTCTCCCGTCATTGCGACTAATTTACCCTCGGCTTGTTGCTTGCGAATTACGTCGATTTTGTCTTCGGGAGTTGCTTCGGCAATGAAGTCGTCAACGCCTGCTTCATCGGCAATTACTGATGCTGTAATTCGGTTATCTCCGGTGAGCATAATGGTGCGAATTCCCATTTTTCGCAGTTGGTCAAATCGATCGCGAATTCCCGGTTTGATGACATCTTTCAAATAGATAATGCCGTAGGTGTCGCTGCCTTGACAAACAGCTAAAGGTGTGCCTCCCAAGCGCGAAACTCGCTCGTAAGCTGCATCGAGATCCGGGCCGAAATTGCCCCCGCGCGATCGCACAAAACCCTTCACCGCATCAACCGCACCCTTGCGAACCTCTGTCCCATCGGGCAAATCCGTGCCAGACATCCGCGTTTTTGCGGAAAAATCAAGCCCCGTGGCATTGGTGCGATCGAACTCCACCTGTGCGCCCAAATTCTGAGCCAAACGGACGATCGACTTTCCCTCTGGAGTATCGTCAAACAGGCTAGCAGCAAGGGCTACACTCGCAACATCCTCCAGCGAGTGACCGTTTACCGGAATGAACTCCTCGGCTAAACGGTTCCCCAGCGTGATCGTCCCCGTTTTGTCCAAAATCAGCGTATTCACGTCGCCACAAGCCTCCACGGCGCGTCCAGAGGTCGCTATCACGTTAAACTGAGCGACGCGATCCATGCCCGCAATGCCGATCGCGCTCAGCAAACCGCCGATCGTTGTTGGAATCAGCGCCACCAGCAGCGAAATCAGCGTCACCACGCCCACAGGGGTTTTCACGTAATTTCCCACGGGCGGAATCGTCGAAACCACAATCAAAAACACCAGCGTTAGCACCGCCAGCAGCACCGTCAGCGCGATCTCGTTCGGCGTTTTCGACCTTTCAGCGCCCTCTACCAGCGCAATCATCCTGTCCAAAAATCCCTTACCGGGGTCGGCCATCACCCGCAGCGTCAATTCGTCGGAAAGGATGCGCGTGCCGCCGGTAACGGAACTGGCGATGTCCGAACCCGGTTCCTTGAGCACCGGTGCGGATTCGCCAGTGATCGCAGATTCGTCTACAGATGCGACGCCTGCAATCACTTCGCCGTCGGCGGGAATGACATCGCCTGCGATCACTTTAATTTGGTCGCCCCGTCTCAGGGATGTCGAACTAACTTCTTGAATTGAACCGTCTGGTAGGAGTTTGCGGGCTGTTGTGTCGGCTTTGGTCGATCGCAGTGCATCTGCTTGCGCTTTCCCCCGCCCTTCTGCTATCGCTTCGGCAAAATTAGCAAATACCAAGGTGAAGAACAAAATAAACGTTACTAAACCGTTGAAAACTCTCTGATTTTCGCCGGGAACCGGGCCGAACAGCGTCGGGTCAATGGTTAATAATGCAGTCACAATTGTGCCAACCCACACCACAAACATCACCGGATTTTTCAGCATCACCCGCGGGTTTAGCTTGACAAAAGCTTGTTTAAAAGCTCTTTGATAAAGACCTTTTGTATTTGCTTTCGGCGTGTGCTTGCGAGACTCGCGAGAGCCTCTAGCAGGTTTTTTTGGGGAATCTGGAGTATGGGAAGAAGCCATGTCGATTTTAGATTTTAGATTTTAGATTTTAGATTTGGGATTAGGGATTTGGGATTTGGGATTTTAGATTGTTGCCAGCAACAGCAGTTTATTGTCGCTGCATTACTTAATGCAATCTACATCTACTGTCAGCTGTTTGGTGTCGGGGTTGTCGCTTCAGGCGAAGGCGTTGCTAAAGGTGTTGTGGGTGCAGTTATCGGTGTGGGTTCAAATTTGCCGTTGCTAATTTCATATCCTTCGGCAATTGGCCCTAAAGCTAGAACTGGGAAAAATGTCAGCGCGCCCAGAATTATAATTACTCCTGCGGTGACGCCGGTGAATAAAACTGAATCGGTTCTGAGAGTGCCGGTTGTTTCGGGAACCAGTTGTTTGTTCGTCATGCTGTCAGCTAAAAGCAGGAGGGCAATAATTGGAACGTAGCGCCCCAGCAGCAGGCTGAAACAGGTGCTTAAATTCCACCAAAGTCCGGTAGGTGCGGGTTGAGAGTCTGCCAATCCTTCCAAGCCAGAACCGTTGTTGGCTGCAGCCGAAGCGTATTCGTACATCACCTGGGAAATGCCGTGAAATCCGGGGTTGCTGATGCCGCTCAAACTGTCGGTAAAGGCGAGAGTAATGGCACCGGGGATTAAAACTGCGATCGGGTGAATTAACAAAACAACGCTGGCTAAAACAATTTCCCGTTTCTCAATTTTGCGTCCCAAAAATTCCGGCGTTCTCCCCACCATCAAGCCCGTGAGAAACACGCTCAAAATTGAGTAGATAAATAAGTAAGCAGTTCCTGTTCCTTGTCCGCCCCAAACGATTTGCAGAAACAAATTAAACAGAGTGGCAAAACCACCGGGAGGCATTAAAGAATCGTGCATTCCGTTGACAGCGCCGCACATTGTCCCAGTCGTAGTGACAGCCCACAGTGCAGTCTCTGCCCAGCCAAACCTAACTTCTTTTCCTTCTAAATTTGGCTGCTGCGAACCCAGTAAATTATTAATTTGAGGGTTGCCGCCGTACTCGCCAAACGCTGCAATGCCAATCAAAATTACATAGATGGCAAACACCATCCAAAAAATCAGCCATCCCTGCTTTTTGTTGTTGGCAAATCTGCCGTAGGTGTGAATCATAGCTGCTGGTATAGAAACCATTGCTAGTGTTTCCAGCAGGTTGGTAAAAGGATTGGGATTTTCAAAAGGATGAGCCGAGTTAATGGCAAAAAAACCGCCGCCATTTTCTCCTAGTTGTTTGATGCTTTCAAAGTGAGCTACTGGGCCGCGAGCAATTATTTGCGTGCCGCCTTCTAATGTACGGGCAACGGCCGGCCCGGCTAGGGTTTCTGGGACTCCCGACATCAGCAACAGTAAGGCAATTATTAAAGAAAGGGGTAGCAGAATCCGGGTGATTGATTGAATTAAATCTATGTAAAAGTTGCCCAATGGACGACCTGTTAAGCCCCGGATAAAAGCAATGCCTACTGCTAAACCTGTAGCTGCTGAGGTAAACATTAAAAATCCCAGGGTTAACTGGGACAAATAAGTAAATGTTGTCTCGCCGGAGTAATGCTGTTGGTCGGTATTTGTGAGGAATGAAATAGTTGTGTGCAGCGCAGTATCCCAGGTTGGGGCAGTTAAGCTGGTGGCATTTAAAGGCAGGACTCCCTGAAGCATGAAAATTAGGAAAACAAATATGCCCATTGCTGCATTGCTGTAGAGTAGTGATCGCGCATATTGCCAACCTGTCATCGAATCTATAGACCGGATATTGCTGGCTTTATAGATGAGTTGTTCTAGGGGTTTAATAGCGGGGTCGAGAATGGTTGGTTCTCCCATGTACACCCGCGCCATGTAATTACCAAAAATAGGGGCGATCGCTACTACAATGATTAGCGTTAATGCGATTTGAATTAATCCTTCAAGCATAACTGAGCCAATACTTCCTTAAAAGTGCAATCTGCTTTTAAAAATCAATATACTTGCCGTTAGGATTTTTGATAATCAGCCCGCAGGTATAAGTTTCCGTTTACCCGTTATGCTTAGCTGCTATATATTTTCACTGACTGACAAATGTTTAAATATTTAGCAGTATCTATGCTTGCAGATATAGATGTTATCTAAACGATTGTTTTGGCGTCACAGGAGAAAAATTTTGGCGATGAAAAACCGCAGGTATAAGGCAGAGAGTAGAGTGTAAATATAAAATATAAAATGGATGGATAAAAAATGTTAAACAGCTTATTAAAAATCACAGACAACCTGGCAATTCAAGAGAATTATTTGCGGGGGAGGTGGTCGATCGCAATTTTATTTGCGATCGTTGTAGTGCTGGAATTTACTACGCCGTCGGAGTATCTGTTTGGGTATTTGTACACAGGGCCGATTTTATTGGCAAATTCGCGCTTGAGTCGGTTGGGTAAGTTGCAAATTACGCTGGTATC
Source organism: Microcoleus sp. w1-18aA5 (assembly GCF_036701705.1). Classification (NCBI taxonomy): domain Bacteria; kingdom Bacillati; phylum Cyanobacteriota; class Cyanophyceae; order Oscillatoriales; family Microcoleaceae; genus Microcoleus; species Microcoleus sp. w1-18aA5. The sequence continues at coordinate 69,381 of NZ_JAUPTE010000017.1, forward strand.
GGCAGCTTTGACGCTGTTAAATTTGTTTGTTCCTCCTGGAGAAGCGATCGCCCTAGCAACTGTAGCAAATAGATCGATCGCAGTCATGGCTTTAGGGGTGACGGGATATTTAAGCGATCGCAACCAGCAGTACCAAGAGACGATCGCGATCGCTAAAGCTGAGTTGCAGTCGCAGCAGCAGCTAGCAAGCATCCGAGAAGATTTTGTCTCTACTTTGAGTCACGACTTAAAAACGCCGATGCTGGGGGCGATTGAAACAATTAAAGCTTTTGGATCAGCAAAATTTGGGAATGTCACCGCCAGTCAGCAAAAAGTTCTCGAAACAATGGCGCGATCGCACCAAATGTCACTACAATTAGTAGAAACGCTGCTAGATGTTTACCGCAACGATGCCGAAGGTTTAAAACTGCAACTTGCTCCCGTAAATTTAGTAGCATTGGCAGAAGAAGTAATTGCAACACTCATCCATTTATCGGCGGCGCGCCGCGTCTATATTAGTATGAGTTACGGAGAGTCTGATTTTCGCCGCTCTTTGTGGGTAAATGGCGATGCTGTGCAACTCCAGCGCGTTTTTGTTAATTTGCTAACAAACGGCATCAATCATTCTCATCGCGGCGGTAAAGTGGAAATTGTTATGGAATCTAATTCGAGTTATCAGGTGGTGAAAGTTATCGATAGCGGGTTGGGAATTACCGCCGATGAACTGCCCCATTTGTTCGAGCGTTTTTATCAAGGACACAGCGATCGGCAAGCCAAAGGATCGGGATTGGGGTTATACTTATCTCGCCAAATCATTGACGCCCACGGCGGTATAATTTGGGCAGAAAATAAATTGCCACACGGTGCTTTATTTGGATTCCGACTCCCAGCTATCCCACAGAAATGAAACCAGCTTATCCATTACGAATTCTCCTAGTTGAAGACGACGAACTGTTTCGTTTGGGGCTGCAAACCAGGTTGCAGCAAGAAAGTTGCTTGCAAGTAATTGCTGAAGCGGAAGATGGCGAAACGGCGGTAGAATTGACTCAGGAACACTTGCCAGATGTGGTAGTTCTCGATGTCGGTTTGCCGGGAATAGGCGGCATTGAAGCTTGCCGCCAAATTAAACAGCGACATCCAGCAATTCCGGTTTTAATTTTAACTTCTCATTCGCAAAAATCCTTAATTGAAAGATTAATTGCAGCGGGAGCTCAGGGATATTGCCTCAAGGGAATTGTGGCGGAAACTTTAGTGTTGGCAATTCGATCGGTAGCAGCGGGTGCTTCGTGGTGGGATCAGGCCGCGACTGCGGAAATTAGGGCGGTTTTTGCTAATCCCGAACCTTTGAAAAATGGGTTGAAATCGGAACTTTTGGAGAATCCGCTGACGAAGCGAGAACAGGAAATCTTGGCTTTAGTTGCGGGGGGAAAAAGCAATCAGGAAATTGCACAAATATTGTACATTGCTCCGGGGACTGTACGGGTTCACGTGCACGCGATTTTGCAAAAGTTAGAAGTGCGCGATCGCACTCAAGCTGCTGTACTCGCAATTCAGAAAGGATTGGTAGCAGAAGAACTTTTGGCGATCGAACCTTAAACAGGCGATTTTTGTACTGGAATAGTCGGTTTCTGAAATGAATTAATTGCTAAATACGCCTCTATCAAGATGAATCTGTTGCAGCTTCACGGAAAGTTAATATCAGTCTTGATTGTTAATTTTACTGGTCTCCTGACTATACGATACTACTATTGTTTATCAATGCTGACAACCTTAATGAAGTTTGACATTGCACAAGTTTAACCTCAAGGCTAAGACGATGCAGAACTTCGTGCATTCTCTCCTACGGCCGCCCCCGAAAGTTTGCAACTAGGAGCGATCGACCTAAACTTGACAATACTGGTTTATTCAGCGTACCACCCGCGATCGTACTCTTTAGGACAACTGATTTTTACGTCGGCGGGGGCTGCGATCTGCCGTGCTACTATTAGTTTAAACCTCAGAGACAATGGTCGTATAGCTAACGGCGGTATCGATACTTCGCCTAGCCAGACTTTCGTCATTAACGTCACCAACCAGCAACCAGTGGCACAACCAGACAGTTACAGCATTCCCCATGACAAGGTATTCAATCTGCCAGCCCGCGGAGTCCTAGCCAACGACTCCGACCCCGATGGCGATGCCTTGACTGCCAAACTGGTGTCCTTGCCAAACAATGGCAAGGTAGTTTTCAACAGCGACGGTTCCTTCAGCTATACTCCCAATCCCGGTTTTGCAGGTTTTGACAACTTTACCTACAGCGTCAGCAACGGGGCATCGCCGTCTCCTCCCGTTCCGGTGAACCTGAATGTCATTAACCAGCCGGTAGTGGGACAGCCAGACAGTTACAGCATTCCCCACGACAAAGTATTCAATCTGCCAGCCCGCGGAGTCCTAGCCAACGATGACAACTTCGACGGCGACCCCCTGACTGCCAAACTGGCATCAGTCCCTAACAACGGCAAGGTAGTTTTCAAGGCTGATGGTTCCTTCAGCTACACTCCCAATCCCGGTTTTGCTGGTCTTGACAACTTCACCTACAGCGTCAGCGATGGGGTATCGCCGTCTCCCCCCGTTCCGGTGAACCTGAATGTCACCAACTTTCCACCTGCGGGACAACCAGACAATTACAGCATTCCCCAAGACAAGGTATTCAACCTGCCAGCCCCCGGAGTCTTGGCCAACGACGACGACTTCGACGGCGACCCCCTAACGGCAAAACTGGTGTCCGCCCCCAACAGTGGCAAGCTGAATTTCAATGCTGATGGTTCCTTCAGCTATACTCCGAATCCGGGTTTTGCTGGTATTGACAACTTCACCTACAGCGTCAGCGATGGGGCATCGCCGTCTCCCCCCGTTCCGGTGAACCTGAATGTCACCAACTTTCCACCTGCGGGACAACCAGACAATTACAGCATTCCCCAAGACAAGGTATTCAACCTGCCAGCCCCCGGAGTCTTGGCCAACGACGACGACTTCGACGGCGACCCCCTAACGGCAAAACTGGTGTCCGCCCCCAACAGTGGCAAGGTAGTTTTCAATGCTGACGGTTCCTTCAGCTATACTCCGAATCCGGGTTTTGCTGGTATTGACAACTTCACCTACAGCATCAGCGATGGGGTATTGCCCTCTCCCCCCGTTTCGGTGAACCTCAACGTCACCAAGTTCTTAATCAACCAGCCGCCGCAGGCAAATAGCGACCGTTACAACACTCCTCACGACAAGACACTCAATGTCCTAATTCCCGGACTCCTGGCCAATGACACCGACCCCGACGGCGACCCATTAACTGCAAAACTTGAGTCAGTCCCCAAAAACGGCAAGCTGAATTTCAATGCTGACGGTTCCTTTAGCTATACTCCGAATCCCGGTTTTGTTGGCTTGGAGGAATTCAGCTACAGTGTCAGCGATCCAACCTTCGCCTCTGCGATTACTCTGATAGGTATTAATGTCACCAATCAGCCACCGCAGGCAAATAGTGACCGTTACAACACTCCCCACGACAAGACACTCAATGTCGTATTCCCCGGAGTTCTGGCCAATGACATCGACCCCGACGGCGACCCCTTGAGTGCCAAACTGGTATCCTTGCCAAACAACGGCAAGATCAATTTCAACCCTGACGGTTCCTTTAACTATACTCCCAATCCGGGTTTTGTCGGCTTGGAGGAATTCAGCTACAGTGTCAGCGATCCAACCTTCGCCTCTGCGATTACTCTGATAGGTATTAATGTCACCAATCAGCCACCGCAGGCAAATAGTGACCGTTACAACACTCCCCACGACAAGACACTCAATGTCGTATTCCCCGGAGTTCTGGCCAATGACATCGACCCCGACGGCGACCCCTTGAGTGCCAAACTGGTATCCTTGCCAAACAACGGCAAGATCAATTTTAACCCTGACGGTTCCTTTAGCTATACTCCCAATCCCGGTTTTGTCGGCTTGGAGGTATTCAGCTACAGTGTCAGCGACGGAGCCTTCGTGCCTGCGACCAATCAGATAGTTATTAATGTCACAAATCAGCCGCCGCAGGCAAATAGCGACCGTTACAACACTCCCCACGACAAGACACTCAATGTCGTAATTCCCGGAGTCCTGGCCAATGACATCGACCCTGACGGCGACACATTGACTGCAAAACTTGAGTCAGTCCCCAAAAACGGCAAGCTGAATTTCAATGCTGACGGTTCGTTCAGCTATACTCCGAATCCGGGTTTTGCTGGTTTTGACGACTTCAGCTACAGCATCACTGACGGGGCCGCCTTCCCGCCTTTTTTCACGACTGTCCCGGTAAATCTCAATGTCACAAATCAGCCACCGCAGGCAAATAGTGACTATTACAAAACCCTGCACGGTCGAGTGATAAACGTTCCTGTGGCTGAGGGAGTTTTAGCCAACGATAGCGACTTTGACGGTGATTTGCTGACGGCAACTAAAGTCACAAATCCCAACAATGGCACTCTCGGATTTAATCAGGATGGTTCGTTTACTTATACTCCGAATCCAGGATTCTTTGGACTCGATAGTTTTACTTACACTGTCAGTGATGGGGCTGTTACTTCACCTGAAATTTTAGCAAATATCAATGTCACAAATAATCCACCGCTGGCAATAATTGACAATTACCAAATTCTGCACGGTAAAGTCCTGAATGTGCCTGTTGCTGAGGGAGTTTTAGCCAACGATAGCGACTTTGACGGTGATTTGCTGACGGCAACTAAAGTCACAAATCCCAACAATGGCACTCTCGGATTTAATCAGGATGGTTCGTTTACTTATACTCCGAATCCAGGATTCTTTGGACTCGATAGTTTTACTTACACTGTCAGTGATGGGGCTGTTACTTCACCTGAAAATTCGGCAAATATCAATGTCATAAACAATCCGCCGATCGCACAACCCGATACCTACAGCATCAGTGCGGGAAAAGTCCTCAGCGTAACAGTGCCGCCGGGAGTTTTAGCCAACGACTCCGACGCAGATTTAGACACGCTGACTGCTGCGGTGGCCGCAAATCCGACGCAAGGGTCGATCGCCCTCAACAAAGACGGTTCTTTCACTTATACTCCTAACGCTGGCTTTTCTGGAACAGACACATTTACCTACACAGTCAGCGACGGGATAGTTAACTCTGAACCGGCGGCTACCGTGACTGTAAACGTCAACAATAACCCGCCTGTTGCGAATTCGGACAGCTATACTACTGCTTTTAATACGAGTCTCAACGTGGCAGATTTGGGAGTCTTAATCAACGATACAGACCCGGAAAATGACCCGCTGACGGCGATTCTGGTGACAAATCCGGCTACAGGGTCGATCGCCCTCAATGCTAACGGTTCTTTCAATTACACTCCGAATCCTGGTTTTGCAGGGACAGACTCTTTTACCTACAAAGCTAACGACGGGAAAGCTGATTCTGCGATCGTCACGGCAAGCATTGTTGTCAATAACCCTCCGACTCCTACGGAAACTCCGACTCCGACTCCCACGGAAACTCCGACTCCGACTCCCACGGAAACGCCGACTCCTACGGAAACTCCGACGCCGACTCCTACGGAAACTCCGACTCCGACTCCTGCGGAAACTCCGACTCCGACTCCTGCGGAAACTCCGACTCCGACTCCTGCGGAAACTCCGACTCCGACTCCTACGGAAACTCCGACTCCGACTCCTACGGAAACTCCGACTCCGACTCCCACGGAAACTCCGACTCCGACTCCCACGGAAACTCCGACTCCGACTCCCACGGAAACTCCAACGCCAACGGAAACTCCGACGCCAACGGAAACTCCGACGCCGACTCCTACGGAAACTCCGACGCCAACGGAAACTCCGACGCCAACGGAAACTCCGACGCCGACTCCTACGGAAACTCCGACTCCGACTCCTGCGGAAACTCCGACGCCAACGGAAACTCCGACTCCGACTCCCACGGAAACTCCGACTCCGACGGGAACTCCGACTCCGACTCCTGCGGAAACTCCGACTCCGACTCCTGCGGGAACTCCAACGCCAACGGAAACTCCGACTCCTGCGGAAACTCCGACTCCGACTCCGACGGGAACTCCGACTCCGACTCCGACGGAAACTCCGACTCCGACTCCGACTCCGACGGGAACTCCAGACGATCGCGATTGCATTTGCGAACAGATTACCCTACCCGCGATCAGTTCGATTCCCGGCCCGAATTCTGTCGATCGCACTTTCAACGGCACTGACGGTGACGACTTCCTCACTGGCAGCAATATCAACGACGTTATCAGCGGTTTCAACGGCGACGACATTCTGCTGGGCGAAAAAGGCAACGACAATATTTACGGGGGACTGCCCAGCAATATCCCCCTTGGCCCGAATGCAGACAGAGACTTGCTGTTTGGTGGGGGTGGCAATGATTACCTCCACGGCCACGCCGGCAACGATCTCATTTTTGCGGGTAAGGGCGATGATGTCGCGATCGGTGGCAAAGACGATGACTTGATTTGGGGTGACAAGGGCAATGACACTCTGGTTGGGGCTCAGGGTAACGACTGCTTGTTTGGAGGCAATTTTGACCCCTCTAGCCCTGACTCGAATGGACGCGATTTGCTGTTTGGCGCTGCTGGCAACGACTTCTTGAATGGGGGAGATGCTGCGGATACTCTAAGCGGCGGCGAGGGCAACGATACTGTTTATGGCGGCAAGGGCAATGACGTTGTGGTGGGGGGTACTGGCAACGATCTGCTGTTGGGCGATCGCGGCAGTGATAGCATTTGTGGCGGCGATGGGGACGATACTATTTTAGGAGATAGTGCGATCGACTTTAACGGCGAGCCAGATTCCATGTGCGGCGCTGCTGGCAATGATTTGATGTTTGGCAACCGCAGTAGTGACAAGCTATGTGGCGATGAGGGCAACGATACTCTCTACGGCGGCAAAGGTGACGATTGTCTGATTGGGGGTTTGGGCAATGATATTCTCAGCGGCGGCATTGGGCGCGATCGCTTTGTTTTAACAGCAGGTGAAGGCAGCGATCTAATTACTGATTTCACAAAAGGTGAAGATTTGCTGGTGTTAGCGGGCGGTCTAACTTTTGCTCAACTTAGTATTACCCAAAGCGCTAATGCAGCTTTCATCAGGATTGGTGAGAACGGTCAACTGTTAGCTGCTTTGAATGGAGTGCAAGCTAGTGCGATCGGTGTGAATGATTTTACCATCTTTGGGTAAGCACAAGTTAATTAACTAAGGTGCGTACTCCGCACCTTAGTTAATTATGTAGAGTGTGCAACGCGCTGCTTACCGCTATTAGTAGTGTGTCAAATCATATCGTTTCCGGTTGCATCGGTATTGTTCAAATGTCCAAACAGTCTGTTGTCCCGAAAGCATAATTTTAGTCAACAGTCAACAGTCAACAATCATCTCGCTCGTGCAACCGGAATTGATATCAAATCACTTTTTGTGTCTAGAAGTGCGATCGACAATAATCCAAGCTTTTGCTTGACACTGGTCAGCACTCCAGATATTATTTTAGTAATAAAAATGACTTAAACAAGCCACTGTACGGAGAAACTACTGACAGTGTATTTACGTAAATAAAATTTTAATGTAAAAAAATGATAGTAGTTGACCGCTAATACATAATCATCTCAAATTTAGGTGCATCTAGATGGGACAGATAATTATTAACGAATTCCGGCGCGCTACTGGAAACATTACAGGCAACGAGTATGTAGAGTTACTGCTCACAGAAGATGTAAGTCCAACTCAGCTTCAGAGCTATTTTGTAGGCGACTCAACTGAGGCAACAGCAGTTAAATATTCAGCTTATCGATTTACTAATATGGCAAGTATTGCTCCTGTGTTTAAAACAGGGACAATACTTACGGTTGGCGGTTCGCCTGCTGATCAAGAGATTGCCTACAACCCCATACCATCGGGAACAAACAATGATTGGAACATTCGATTGAGTCCCCAAGGTGGATTTTTGACAAAGCTACTCCCAGCCGGAAATTTTCATGGGGACTTCGCGGCTTCAGATGTTGTTTATGTTGATAATGCTAGCACTACAAATACAGATACAGTAGATTCGATCGCCTGGAGGACATCGGGGACACACGGAGCCTTTGGGAGTGCAGCTAAGGTGCAAATTCCAGCACCAAGTAACGGGGGTATTGTCGAGTTTTTCAGCGCTATTGGCGGGGTGAACAAAACTGCTAATTATGCTGTAAATAGTCCTGGCTCGTTGGGTTTGCCCAACGGCGGAATCAACACTATTTATATTAACAGTCTCCGCAACCCGCAGGTTAACATCGCTCCGAATTTGGCAACTCCTAATGTTAATCCGCCGATCGCAATTAATGAAGATATACCCAGCGCTGCTAACACAGGCTTTAGTATTTTTAACCTCACTAGCGAGTTAGGAAGTGACGCTAATGGCGATCCTTTGGGTGTCGCCGTCACCACGGCAGACAATACTAACGGTAACTGGCAATTTTCAACAGACGGCAATACTTGGACAAATTTCGGCACAGTGTCGGAAAGTTCAGCAACCGTGCTCGGCCCGACTCCTCTTTATAATGGCTTACTTGGTAACACTCCCACTGCTCAAAATTGGTTGTCTTTGACTAACTTAAATCTTGCTTCTCCTACCGCTACAGCTTCAGAAATATTTAGCGGTAATGGAGTTAATTTAAACAGCACTGCTGCCAATAGCATTTATGCTGGCTATACAAATAATCCTTTAAATCTGTCATTTCCCCCGCTCGATCGCACTACAGGCTTTAGCTTGTCTTTTAATCTCCAAATTATCTCGGAATCCCGCACTAATCAAAATCAAGCTGGTTTTAGCATTGTTGCCGTTACTAGCGATCGCAAAGCCATTGAAATCGGTTTTCAGCAGCTATCTGCAAGTTCTGGCAATATCTTTGCACAAGGCGACGGCATTACTCCCAACCCAAGCGGACAAACCAACGGCTTATTTGTTGCAGCCGAGAATGTTGGTTATAACACCAATATTGCTACTAACTACACTCTCATAGTTCAAGGTGACAAATACCTTCTTTCCGATGGCAGCGAGATCATACTAACCGGCCCGCTGCGCGATTATTCAGGATTTAGCGACCAGATAGATCCTTACGAAACTCCTAATTTTCTATTCCTCGGTGACGGCACTACCTCGGCGCAAGCTAACATCAACCTGACGCGGGTTTCCCTGCAAACGCCTGCGATAGTCCGCTTTGTACCCAACCAAGACTATTACAGTACCCCTGGAAGCGAACCAACAATTACTTTTCGGGCGTGGGATGGAAGTAACGGAGTGGGTAACGGTACTGCCGGCGTCAATGCTTCTGTTACTGGGGGAACAACGCCGTTTAGCACTAATAGTTTAACAAGTTCGATCGCAGTTAATCCAGTCAACGATCCACCTTCGTTTGTCAAAGGAGTCGATCGCACTCTCAGCAGCAATTCGGGGCCACAAACCATCCCCGGATGGGCGACTGCGATTTCTCCAGGCCCTGCCAACGAATCAGGACAAACAGTGGCTTTTCAAGTGGTAGGGAATGATAATGCTGCTTTGTTTAGTGTACAACCTGCGATCGACTCGGTGGGGACGCTAACCTTTACACCGGTGCCGGGGGCGATCGGCAGTGCTAATATCACTCTAAACCTGAGAGATAATGGCGGTATAGAGAACGAAGGACTCGATACTTCTGACACCCAAGCGTTCATTATCAATCTCACCAATCCAGGCACATTTAACTTTAGTGCTGCAAATTACAGCGTTAATGAAAACGGTCAATTTGCCACAATTACTGTTACTCGCACTGATGCTACTAATGTAACTGCTGTCAGTTACAGTACCAGTAATGGCACTGCTAATGCTGGCAGCGACTATAACCAAACATCGGGAACATTAAATTTTGGCATTGGAGAAACTACTCAATTTTTCACGATTCCAATTGTTGATGATGCGGCAATAGAAGAGGATGAAACTGTTAATTTGACTCTGAACAATCCCACTAACGGATCTGATTTAGGAGGGATTTATAGTGCTGTTTTGACTATTGTAGATACAACTCCAACTCCGACTCCGATACCTGCTGAAACTCCGACGCCAACTCCGACTCCGACGCCTGCTGAAACTCCGACGCCAACTCCGACGCCAATTCCGACTCCGACGCCAACTCCGACGCCAATTCCGACAGCGACACCTGCGGAAACTCCGACGCCAATTCCGACACCGACGCCGACGCTTGCGGAAACTCCAATTCCGACGCCAATTCCCACACCGACGCCGACGCTTGCGGAAACTCCAATTCCGACACCAATTCCGACGCCTGCGGAAACTCTAATTCCGACAGCGACGCCAATTCCGACTCCGACGCCGACACCTGCGGAAACTCCGACGCCAACTCCAACTCCGACGCCAACTCCAACTCCGACGACTGCGGAAACTCCAATTCCGACAGCGACACCTGCGGAAACTCCGACGCCAACTCCAACTCCGACGCCAATTCCGACACCGACGCCGACGCCTGCGGAAACTCCACTTCCGACGCCAATTCCTGCGGAAACTCCGACACCAATTCCGACGCCAATTCCGACACCGACACCAATTCCGACACCAATTCCGACACCTGCGGAAACTCCAACTCCGACACCAATTCCGACACCAATTCCGACGCCAATTCCTGCGGAAACTCCGACACCAATTCCGACGCCAATTCCGACACCGACACCAATTCCAACACCAATTCCGACACCTGCGGAAACTCCAATTCCGACACCAATTCCGACGCCAATTCCGATATCTACGGAAACTCCGACACCAATTCCAACGCCAATTCCGACTGCGACACCAATTCCGACGGCTATACCTGGGGAAACGCCGATCGCCAATCAGAATTCGATCGCCCCAACCACATCTCCAACAAGCGAAACCCCCACACCTGCGCTAATTCCTGCTGCTTCGGAAGACTGTATGTGCGATCGAATCACTTTACCCGATCGCACTTCCATTCCCGGCCAGAATATCCCTGAAAATATCCTCAACGGTACAGACGGTAAAGATACTCTAACCGGCAGCGATATTAATGACATCATCAACGGTTTTAATAGCAGCGACTGGCTAAATGGCTTATTCGGCAACGACAATATTTACGGTGGCCTTGCTAGCCCAGTTACTGTTGGCGCGGATGCAGACAGCGACACCATATTTGGCAACGAAAATAACGACTATCTCGTCGGCCACGCTGGGAATGACATTATTTATGCGGGTAAAGATCATGATGTGGCGATCGCAGGCAAAGATAATGACGTAGTTTGGGGCGACAAAGGCAACGATACCCTACTTGGCGATGAAGGTAATGACAGTTTATTTGGTGGCACTTCTGATGCGTCTGACGGTGACTTGACAGGAAAAGATTTGCTTTTTGGCAATAACGGCAACGACGTTTTATACGGACAAGAAAGCGAAGATACTCTTGCTGGGGGCGAAGACAATGATACCTTACACGGTGGCAAAGATAACGATATAATTTGCGGCGATTCTGGCAATGATTTGCTGTTTGGAGATTTGGGAAATGACAGCATCTGCGGTGGCGATGGCGAGGATACAATTTTCGGAGATATTGACAATATCGCGACAGATGCTAGCAATCAAAAAGATTATTTGTGCGGTGGCAGCGGGAATGATTTAATTTTTGGTAATCAAGATGTCGATCAATTGTGTGGTGGTGACGGTAACGATACTCTGTACGGCGGCAAGGGTGATGATACTTTGATTGGGGGAATGGGCGACGACTGGTTGATGCCAGACTTCGGAAACGATACGCTGGAAGGGGGAAGCGGGCGCGATTACTTTTTCTTGACTGCGGGAGAAGGCCACGATGTAATTGCTGATTTTACGCAAGGTGAAGATTTATTAATTTTGACGGGAGGGTTAACGGTCGATCGACTCAGCATAGTTCAAGAAAACACTACAACTTTTATCAAAATTGCCAACACAGATCAAATCTTAGCTAGCCTCAAAGGGGTGCCAGCTAATCTCATCACTCAACAGGATTTTACAGTAATTGGGCTACCTGGTTTGTAGATAATATCAAATCCGGTTGTATCAGAATGATCCCTAATATCATGTCCGATCGATTAACGATAATATCCGGGTCGGGGCGGGTTTTTGAGATTGTCAATTATTTGCAGGTATTGTTGGTGAGGGAAGCCCCTACAAAAATCGCGATCGCTCGACCGGACATGATATGAGACACTAATTAAATCTTTCGTATAGCGTCAGCAAATAGTCATATCGCATTGATTTATCCTCTCTAAAATTAATCCACCCTGCCTTCAGAAGGCAGGCTAGGGCGATCGCGAGGAGTATGGAGTCAAACACAATATTGGTACTAGACTTAGGGTTAAGTTGAAACTGTAGGGTGCGTACTTCGCACCCTACAGTCTCTCGTTTCCAGGCTCGGCTTTGTATTTAAACCGGAACCAGATTCGGTTCCAAAGTTGCTACTAATTTGAGATTGTACTCATATTCAAAACACGGCTTTTTATAATCCAAACTCCACATTTCTAGAGCGCAATTGTCTTCGCGATTGAGCGGTTGTAGGCGCAAGTGAAACTCTCTCACTTCTGGGCGATATTCGCATTTAAAATCAGAAATTGCGCCAATCTGCCGCCTGTCTAAAGCCACAGCTAACCGCATAAAAGGATGCAATTTACTGACGAGTTCTCGGCATTTTTTTGGAAGAATAATAAAGTTTTCGTGCTTCTTTTTAGGAGGATTTTTCCGGTGATAGCGAGCTAAATTGGCAATGACTTCAATCTCTGTTTCAGTGTAGCCCAATAACTCACCATTGCGAATTAAATAGTAAGAATGCTTGTGGTGCGCTGAATGGCTGACGTATAAACCGCAGTTGTGTAGAATTGCCGCAGCCCACAGCAACTCGCGTTCTTCGCTTCCCCAGTTGTGTAGAATTCCTTGAGTTTGGTCGAAGAAATTGAGAGTAAATGCTGCGGTTCTTTCGCTTTGTTCTAAATTGACTTGATATTTGTTAGCCATGTGGAGAATGCTACGCTGGCGGATTGAACCTTGATAGCGTAAGCGGTTTTCAATTAAACCGTGCGCCAGCATCCAGTCAACAATTACGCCTTCTCTCAGAGACCGATCGCAAACAGTAAGAAATTCCATTCCTAATAATGTCATCGCTTCCTGCAAAATCAAAGCGCCTGCCAGAATAATTTCGGCCCGCTTGTCCGACATTCCCGGAATTGCCAACCTTTCGGCATAAGAAAGTTTGCGAAAGCGATTGACTAAATCGCGCAAATCTTTTAAACTTAACTGATATCCGGCTAGGGGACTCGGCACTGTTCCCAACTTTTCGCGAGCGTTAATTGTGGCCAGAGTTTCGATGGTTCCAGCAGTGCCAATCAAGCGCAAAGGTTCGCCAGCATGGAATTGGGAGCGCAATTCGTCGATCGGTCTTTCTAGCGAAATCCGAATATAAGCTTGCAAATAAGCAAACTCCTCCTTGCTAATTGGGTCAGTTTTGACAAATTGTCCTGTTAGGCGAACAGCACCAATTTTTGTACTGGTGAGACAGCGAGGTTCTGAACTATCTCCTAAAATCAACTCAGTAGAACCGCCTCCAATATCAATAATTACCTGGGACTGATTGTTAAACTCCATTCCCGAAAGTACGCCGAGATAAATTCTCCGCGCTTCTTCCTGACCGGAAATTAAACTTACATTCAGGTCTAATTCTTCAGCGACTTGTTGGAGAAAATCCCGCCCGTTAGGGGCTTCCCGAACCGCACTCGTAGCCACAGCAATAATTTGTTCGACATTGAAAGTTTTAGCAATATCTTGAAAACGGCGCAGAGTGGCAAGAGCCCTTTCCATAACCTCGGATTTCAAGCGCCCTGTCTTAACCTCACAATCGCCCAACCGAACCGTATCTTTTTCTCTAGCAATAATCGTAAACGCGGGAAATTTCGGATCGATCCGCGCCACCACCATGTGAAACGAGTTAGTACCCATATCAATAGCAGCAATAATGCGATTTGACTCCGCAGAAGCAAGTGAATTAACCATTGGAGTGTATCGGGGTTGACAGATATTTTTAATTATTCCATGAATTTACTGAGTCATCGGCTTAAAATATTAAAAATCTCCAATCTAAAATTAAAATGCTTACAGAGCCTGATCGCCAACCCGAATCCACATTGCTAACCGTCGTAAGGCTTTTGAGATGGGACAAACCAGCAGGAAGGCTCATTTTAATGATTCCAGCCCTCTGGGCCGTCTTTTTAGCAGCAGACGGGAGGCCGCCCGCAGCATTGGTGGGTGTGATTGTGTTGGGTACCTTAGCCACGAGTGCGGCTGGATGCGTTATCAACGACTTGTGGGATCGCGATATCGATCCCGAAGTAGAAAGAACGCGATCGCGCCCCCTAGCATCCCGCGCCCTCACCGTGCAAACTGGGATAGGAGTTGCATTAATTTCCTTTGCTTGCGCGGCGATTCTCGCTTTTTATCTCAATCCTTTAAGCTTCTGGCTGTGCGTGGCCGCCGTACCAGTAATTATCTGCTATCCCCTAGCAAAAAGATTCTTCCCAGTGCCACAATTAGTGTTATCAATTGCCTGGGGTTTTGCAGTTTTAATTAGTTGGAGCGCCGCCGTGGGAGAACTAGAATTAGCGACTTGGTTGCTGTGGGGTGCAGTCGTACTGTGGACGTTAGGATTTGATACAGTTTATGCGATGAGCGATCGGGAAGACGATTTGCGTTTGGGTGTGAATTCCAGCGCGATATTTTTCGGGAATAATGCTGCTAATGCTGTGGGTTTTTTCTTTGTTGGTACTGTCGGTTTGTTAGCAGCAATGGGAATTAATCTGCACTTGCACATTGGTTTTTGGATGGCAATTAGTGCGGCGGCAATTTTATGGTTTTTGCAGTACAGTCAACTGCAGAATGCGGATATTCCTAAGCTTGTTTACGGTCAAATTTTTCGCCAAAATGTTTGGGTGGGTTTTGTCATATTGGCGGGGATGATTGTTGGGGAGATTTTTTGATAAGTTCGCCAATATCAAGTGTAGGTTAGGTTGAACGCTCGCGAAACCAAATTTACACTTGATATGAATCGTGAAGCAGAGAGATAAAAAGCGCGAGGCAGAAACACCCAAGTGAATGCAAAGAAACAGTAGCAGTGAAGATTAAAGCGCTCAACGATCGCCACCAACTCAGTTTATTTACTTGACAAAATAACACTTACAAGCTATTGTGAAAGCACCTCTACATTTAAATTCTAATATAAAAATTTATTTATTCATAATGTAGACCCTAGACTTTATGATTCAAAAAATCCGTGAAGCTATTGGATTGTTCGCCTCAAACTTTGTGCTGTTTAGTTTGATAGTGCTAACAGTATGGTTGCCGGGGTCAATTCTGTTGATATATTTGCGCCTGTACGTTTTTCCAGAAATGACTGGCGGAGACGAGTTGCGTATAACCATGCAAGAATTGCGAGTGTCGCAATTCATTGAAGGCTCTTTTGGTACGCTCTATGTGGGTGCATTACTTCATGCACTTGCTAAGTTGAAGCGGGGACTTCATCCAACTTATCGTGAGTCCATGACCCACGCAGGACGAAAGTGTTTCAAGATGTTCGGAACTCGTTTTGTCACTGGATTGATTGTGCTAGGTGGTTTAATTCTTTTCATCGTTCCAGGTGTCATTTTGGCATTGCGCTATGCACTAATTGATGCCGCTGTGGTGCTGGAAGGTGTAGAAGGATCGAAGGCTCAAAAAGTTAGTGCGAATTTGACTCAAGGGAAAAGAGATAAGATATTTTGGACGATGATTCTGACCTATCTTGGATTGTTTATTGCTTCGACGATCGTGTCTTTTATTTTGTATCTACCGCTATCATTTATTGGACAAGAGGAGAACTTTGGAGTCGCATTAATCTATGAGTGCGTTGCGAATATTCTTGCTGCATTGCCCATCATAGTTTTGTTTTTGTTCTACTGGGATGCAAAAAATCAGCAGCCAGTTGTCTAGGATGAAATAACTGCTTGCATCTGGCAATTTCCATGACCAACCCCATCAAGCAAGAAGCCCGCCAAATTCTCGACACTCTCGCCTTTACCGCCTTCGATCGGTGCCATCCCCTGGGCCACGACTTCGACACAATTCCTCCTAGAGTTGGTTTGTACGCCTTTCAACATCGCATTCAAGGATTACTCTACATCGGCAAAGCCAAGAACCTCCGCGATCGACTGCGAGGTAATCACAAAGCCTTCCTCTGGGGCTGGCTCTATCGCTACGATCCAGATGATGTAAGGATCGCTTTTGTTACCATCAACCTATGGCAAAAACCAGGGTTATTATAGGAATTATAAACCCTCATCCTTCAAGCTACAAATCCTCCCTACAACGTTAAAATCCCCAGAGAACAATGACTCAGATCCTCAATATCCAACACTTACCACCAGAAGCTATTCATTCGCTGATGACCCATTTGCCGGACTATGTGAAAGTCGCCCTGATGGAAAAAGCTACGCAGCTAGAATGTTCTCTGGAAGCTGCAATCGAAATGGCGATCGCTAGTTTTCTAGACTCAGAATCTTTCAGCTTTGAAGATTGCCTATTATCGCAACGTCTTAAGGAATCAGAATTGGTAGAATTTCCCCAAAAGAAATAGGGTGCGATCGCCCGTTTTACAATCAAAAGAGCGAGATCCCTTCTTGCATCCGCGTTAATCTGCGTCCATCTGCAGTTAAAAAAGAGCGAGATCCATTTTTCACCCATCTCCAGAGTAGATAGTGTGAAAACAAACTAGCAAGTATTAATAACACCATATTCACCCCAAAACTATGAAAAAAATTATCATTGGCATTATGGGCCCGGGCGATAGTGCCACATCAACCGACTTAGAAAACGCCTATCAACTGGGACAACTCATCGCGGAAGCAGGATGGATATTGCTAACTGGCGGCAGAAATGTCGGCGTCATGGATGCCGCCAACAAAGGAGCAAAATCAGCTAACGGTTTAACAGTCGGCATCCTTCCGGGAAATGACACTCGCGGCATTTCTGAAGCTGTAGATATTGCCATTGTCACCGATATGGGAAACGCCAGAAATAACATTAACGTTCTTTCTTCAGATGTAATAATTGCCTGCGGTATGGGCACGGGCACTGCTTCGGAAATTGCCCTCGCCCTCAAAGCTAACAAACAAGTTATATTGTTAAATTACAGCGCCGAAAGTCAACTTTTTTTTAAAGGTTTAGCACAATTTAACATCTTTGTGGTAAACAATGCTGTAGAGGCTATGAATCAAGCTCGCGAAATCCTAGTAAATCCAAGATGAAATCCAAGATGAGAGCAAGCAAATTCAACTTTTGTGCGATCGGCATTTTCCTGACTTTGGGGATTTTCGTCACTACCAAAGCAGACGGAAGAATTGCACAGTTCAGTTTCAGCAACAAATCTACTCAAAAATTAGCACAAACCCTCCCTCCTCCTCCCCCTGTCGCAAAGCCTGTTACTGAACAAGAAGCGCCACCTATTCGCAGTGAATCCGTGCCGGATCAAATCGCTTTAGCAACCCATTTGCAGACCATCAAAGCTAGAATGTACGGTGCTTACTGGTGCCCTCACTGTCACACGCAACAAGAACTTTTCGGCAAAGAAGCATTTACCGCAATTACTTACATTGAGTGCGACCCCAGAGGCAAAGATTCTCAACCGGATTTGTGCAAAGCTGCCAATATTAAAGCTTATCCCACTTGGGAAATTCGGGGAAAATATTACACGGGCAGGCAATCTTTGGAAAAACTGGCTATTTTATCCGGTTATAAAGGCAGCAGCAATTTTATGCCACCAGTTACCTCTCCTTAAAAATATCTAAATTAGTTAGCACTCGCACTCGCCCACTCAGAAACCGGGTTTTTGAACCGAGATTGACGGTTTTCAGCAATTATTTTGGTTAAAAACCCGGTTTCTCGCTACCCGTGCGTCCATGACTATAAATGTAAGGTGCTTATGGCGCACCTAAAATTATGATTTTTATGAATCCAACTTCTGAATAATATGAATTGACATGACAGTAAGCTGGTTATTTAATTGTAATTAGGCGGACAGATATATGTCAATTTCAGACTAGCAGTTATTCAGGAGACTGAAGCGATGCAGTTACAATTTAGCAATAAACAAATAATCTGGGCCAGTTTGCTATGCTTTTCGGCAATTGCATTTCCTCTAACAAGCCAAGCTATAACAGTACAAGAAGTACCGAATCCCCGTCAAGTAAATAACACTTGGGTAACGGACAAGGCAAACATTCTCAGCGACAGCACCGAAACTCAGCTAAATCAAATGATTTCGGATTTAGAGGCGAAAAACGGCTCAGAAATCGCTGTTGTGACAGTGCCTGATACTAAACCATCTGCGACACCAAAAGCATTTGCTACAGAATTATTTAACTTTTGGGGGATTGGCAAAAAAGGTAAAAATAACGGATTTTTATTGTTGATTTCGTCGGGGGAACGCCGCGTTCAAATTGAAACAGGTTCGGGCATTCAAAGCATTTTACCCGATGCGAAGGTAGTGGAAATTATTAAAACCGAAATTACGCCCCGATTTAAACAGCAGGACTTTGACGGGGGCACATTAGCGGGGACAAAGGCGTTAGTAAATGTTTTACAAACTCCGATGGTAAATGCTCAATATCAAACCACGCTGCCTTTGGTTCCAATCGTACCATCTCAAGGGGTGAAACCGTCACCAATACCTAGTCAACCGCCAGTTATTAGTAATAGTACATCCACAGGTGAAGATTCATCGAATTTAATTTATGGCTTACTTGGGTTGTTATTCACAGCGTTCATAGCATTTATACCTTGCTTCATTATCTTCAGGATATTTAGCAGCTTATTTTCTCGGATATCTCGTTACCGCCACCGCCGTTATCCGCGCAATTACAGCAGTAACAATCGCAATTACGGCAGTCACAGTCCCAATTACACCAGTAACAGTCCTAATTACAGCAATAACAATCGCAATTACAGCAGTAACAATCGCAATTACAGCAGTAACAGTCCTAATTACACCAGTAACAGCGTCGATTACAGTAGCACTAACAACAGTAGTAGCGATGATTGCGGTGGCTACTACAGCAGTAATAGCAGCGACTACAGTATTAGCAACAGCGACTGCGGAGGTAGCTTTGGCGGTGGAAACTCCAGCGGTGGCGGTGCGGGTGCCGATTACAGCAGCAGCATTAGCAGTAGCGACTACAGCATTAGCAGCAGTAGCGACTACAGCAGTAGCAGCAGTAGTGACTACAGCAGCAGTAGCAGTAGCGACTACAGCAGTAGCAGTAGCGACTATAGCAGTAGTGGGGGTGGCGGTGGGGATTGGTAATTTGGGAATGCAGGTAGAAACCGAGTTTTTTTAACAGGAATTAGTCCCCCTCTGCGGGGACTTCGTTTGTTTAGTTACGGTTTCCACCGTCCCACTCACGAGGGGTTAGCTAACTAAAATAGTCTTCAACAATTTTCAAAATTCGCGAAGCCGCCAAACCGTCACCAAAGGGATTAATTGCCATTGCCATTGCGTTGTATGCTTCGGAATTGCTGAGCAATTCTGCCGCTGCCGAGAAAATTGTATCAGAATTCGTACCTACAAGTTTAGCGGTTCCTGCGGAAATAGCTTCTGGTCTTTCTGTGGTTTCTCGTAATACTAAAACTGGCTTGCCCAAACTAGGTGCTTCTTCTTGCAAGCCCCCCGAATCTGTTAAAATTAAATGAGATCTTTGAATGGCTCCTACTAATTCTGCGTAATCTAAAGGTTCAGTTAAAAAGACTCTCGGATTGTCGCCCAAAAGAGCTTGCAAAGGTTCTCGAACAGTGGGGTTTCGGTGTAGTGGTAGCAGCAAGGCTGTGTCGGGAAATTTATCTAAGATTTGGAGAAATGCGTGAGCAATCCCTTGTAAGGGTTCTCCCCAATTTTCGCGGCGGTGAACTGTTGCTAAGATAGTGCGATATTTGCTCCAATCTAAGTTAGGAATGTTGCATTTTGGTTCGCGTTTGGCGACAGAAAGCAAGGCATCGATTACTGTGTTGCCTGTACGGTGAATTTCTCCCAAAACGCCCGATCGCACTAAATTCTCTTGGGCCAGCGCTGTCGGGGCAAAATGCAGCCTTGTGAGCTGAGATATCAACCGTCGGTTAGCCTCTTCGGGGTAAGGATTGAACACGTCGTCTGTCCGCAATCCGGCTTCTACGTGACCTACGGGTATTTTTTGGTAAAATGCAGCCAAAGCAGCGGCAAATGCTGTCGTTGTATCGCCCTGAACTAAGACGATGTGGGGCTGCAATTCTTTAAACAATGCTTCCAAACCCTGCAAACTCCGGGATGTAATATCTGTCAAGGTTTGCTGGTGCTGCATAATTGCTAAATCCCGATCGGCTTTTAGAGCGAACATTCGCATTACTTGCTCGACCATTTCTCGGTGCTGACCGGTTAAAATTACTTGGGTGTCAAAGGTTGGCGAACTTTTGAACACTTGAATGACTGGGGCTAGTTTAATTGCTTCCGGGCGAGTTCCTAAGACGATGCAAACGCGGTGTGTGGCTTCGGGCATGGTAAAATTGGGTAGTTGAGATTGGTGAGGGTTTTAAAGGCTCAATATTTATAGCAGGTTTGAATCGTTGGTTAATAAGATTTATTTTTTTGGGAACTGCAGAGGGCGCAGAGGGCGCAGAGGAGGGAGAAAAGATAGAGAGGAAGGGGTTTATTGAGGGTGTTATATAGTTTTATCTCGCACTGTTGGTACATTTTTATTGTTTAATTGTCATGCCTTATCGCTACATTCTATTTTATAAACCCTACGATGTTTTAACTCAATTCACTGACAACTCCAGCGAAACTAAACGCAGCACTCTCAAAGACTATATTCCTATTCCTAACATTTATGCAGTAGGAAGGCTCGATCGCGATAGTGAAGGTTTGTTGCTGCTAACCGATGATGGACAAATGCAGCACCGCCTCAGTGACCCGAAATTCGCTCATCCCCGCACTTACTGGGTGCAAGTTGAACGAATTCCCGATGCAAGTGCGATCGCAGCTTTGCAGACAGGTGTCACAATTCAAGATTATCGGACTCGATCGGCAAAAGTGCAATTATTGTTAGAAGAACCACCTTTGCCACCCCGCGAACCGCCGATTAGATTTCGCAAAAACGTGCCGACAGCTTGGCTGGAAATGACTCTCACAGAAGGCCGCAACCGCCAAGTGCGCCGGATGACCGCAGCAGTAGGGTTTCCGACACTGCGGCTGGTCAGATGTGCGATCGGGCATTTGCGTCTGGAAGGCCTCAAACCCGGTGAATGGCGGGAACTAACTCAAGCCGATTTTAGATTTTAGATTTTGGATTTTGGATTGGAGAATTACAGTCAACCGTCTTGACATTTAGGACATTCTTGATAGCTGAAACTATTACTGCGGCTGCATTTCCCTTCTTCCTTCTTCCTGATATCCGTTACATCCGTTACATCCGTTACACAATCCGTTGCCGAACTTCCTTCTGCCTTCTGCTTACTTTCGAGGGGGCAAAATAAAACTCTCCTTTCCATCCTGATCTTTTTGCACCTGAGCTCCCAACTTGACAAGAGCTTGTCTCGCCCTTTGACGCACCAACTTATCAGTTGTTTGAGCATAAACCGTGCTCCAAGCATTAAACCGCACCGGCACGCTATCGGGATCTCGGCGCAAATACTCAGCAGTGGCTCGAAACATCGGCGCCAATTTCGACCATTCCGGGCTTCCTTCCACCCAATCAGCGGCCATTTCGTGAGAGCGAATTGAGTCGGGAATATCCCCCAACAGCAGCAACTCATCAATACCTTTAGTTCGCCACACTATCCACGATTGGGAATGAAGTTGCGGCGAAACGGCAAGGGCTCTAGTACCACGCTCTATAAAGTTAACAGCGGTTTCAGGCTTTCCTTGATAAAAAGAAATAGCTGTGGAAAGAAACAGGTAGATGTCAGTCCACCGCGGGTCGCGCTGCGTAACTATGTCAAAATAATCTTGGCTGAGATTGTAGCCCGTCACCTCTCGCGCTTCGTCGTCGCCAAAATATTGCAAAAATTTGAGAAATGTCCAATCTGCAATTAAATTGTCAAACCCAAAACTAGGGATAGTTTTGAGCATTTTTAGCCGCAGGGCTTCTTGCTGCGCTTCTTGCTGTGCGGCTTGCTTGAAACTGGCAGCAGACATTGCAGACAGCGGCTTTTGCCCCTGAACGCCAACTGGGGACATTCCGCCTAACTCCCGGCTAGACTGCATGGCGACGACCCCCGCCAGCGCTGCTAGACCGATAGCTCCATTAACGAGCAGGCTCAACCACTTACGCGAAAATTGTTCGATTTTAGCTTCCACGGCACTTTATAAATCCAAGTTTTAAATTAAGTTTATTGAAAGAGAGTAATAATTGGTTGGCGATCGACTATGAATCTCGTTAAACTGTCCAAAGGGATGGTGGAGCCTCCGCACAATAGTTTAAGTAGTAGTGTGAGATTTTTTAGCAATATAAAATCTCAAATCAAAAATCTAAAATCGAATTGAGCCAAATTCAATGAATCAAGCCCGCAGACGCTTTTCTAAATTACAGGCAGCCCTGTTCAGTGGGGCAATGGCAACAACCGCTTCGATATCTTTGCTCGTTCCCGGCCTGAGTCAATCAGTCCGCGCTGAGCTTCAAGATAGCCCCAAAGCTGTCTTAGACGAAGCTTGGCAAATTGTGAACCGAGACTATGTTGATGGCAGCTTTAACAAGACTGACTGGCAAGTAACCCGCCAAGAACTGCTGAGCAAAAATTATACTTCTCGCGAAGCTGCCTACACCGCCCTCCGCAAAGCCCTAGAGAAATTAAACGACCCCTACACGCGCTTCATGGACCCGAAGCAGTACGAAGCGCTGACGAATCAAACGTCTGGGGAACTGACAGGGGTGGGGATGAGGCTGGAAGAAGACGAGAAAACAAAAGCGATTAGGGTAGTCGAGCCGATGGAAAATTCCCCGGCCCTGAAGGCAGGGATTCTAGCGGGCGATACGATTTTGGTGATTGACGGCAAAACTACCAAAGGCATGACTGTCTCGGATGCGGCTCAGGTAATTCGGGGCGACGAAGGTACGAAAGTAACGCTGCGGATTGCTCGTGAGGGCAAAAGCGAGTTTGATATCACTCTGACTCGGGCGAGAATAGAGGTAGCCGCGGTTCGCTACAGCCTCAAGAATGAAGGCGGTAAGAATGTGGGTTACATCCGTTTACAAGAGTTTAGCTCCCACGCGGGCGAACAAATGGAGGCGGCGATTAAAAAGCTCTCGGCTCAGAAAGCTGACGCTTTTGTGTTGGATTTGCGGGGGAATCCCGGCGGGTTGCTGCGAGTGAGCATTGATATCGCTCGGATGTGGATGGATACAGGGGCGATCGTCCGCACAGTCGATCGGGCGGGCGATTCTCAGGAAATGAAGGCAAATCGCACTGCGCTCACTGACAAGCCTTTGGTGGTGCTCGTGGACGACAACTCAGCCAGCGCCAGCGAGATTTTGGCCGGTGCTCTGAAGGACAACAAGCGCGCAACTGTGATGGGCGGCCAAACTTTTGGCAAAGCTTTGGTGCAGTCGGTGCATTCTTTGGCTGACGGTTCGGGATTGGCGGTGACGATCGCTCACTACTATACTCCTAACGGTACGGATATCAGCCACAAGGGGGTTACTCCTGATGTTAAGGTGGAAATCACCGACGAACAAAAGCTGAAATTAGCTAACAAACCGATGTTGGTTGCGACTAAGGATGATCCTTGCTACGCGCAGGCGATCGCACTTTTGAAAACTACTGCTTCCTCGGCGCGTCCCGTGGCCGCTAATGAGGTTCTTGTTCCTAAAAAGTAAGTAGTTGAAACAGTAATTTATTAACAATAAGCATGAATATAAAACCCGCTGGCGCGGGTTTTATTTTTATTGATTAGTTATTGGTAATTAAGTAAATCCCCTTAATCCAAACGAAAGATGCAGATGGCTAAAAAGTTGGCTATATGAGCATTCTTCCTGCTCCCTGTTTCCTTCTTTTTTCTATTTAGTTATTGGTTAATTGATATCCGGATTAAAGCAGATTAGTCGGATTGGAATTTTTTAACCGCAGATATCAACTTCGGAACACAGATGGAGGCTGATGGGATTTCTGAAGTGTTTCAACTCAGACTTAGGAATGAAAAATAAATAAGTTGATTAGTTATCGGTTATAATGAAAAAAGTGTGAGATTACAATTTTTACCAAAA